>DATFGS010000690.1:0-4092 GCA_035249225.1 Candidatus Methylomirabilota bacterium
GTGGAAGCCCCGCGCGCCGGCAAGGTGCGCGAGATCAAGGTCGCCGAGGGACAGACGGTGCAGGAGGGAGACACCGTCGCGGTCCTCGACTGATGCCCATCGCGAAGGAGACGCCATGTCCATCGCGCTGATCCGGGAGCACTACGATTATCATCGCTGGGCGAACCGGCTGCTCTTCGACCTGGCGGCGGGGCTGGGGGACGCGGTCACCCGCGACATGGGCAAGCACTGGAGCTTCCCCACGCTCAAGGGGACGTTCGCGCACATCTATGGCGCCGACCACCTGTGGCTGACCCGGTGGAAGGGGCAGTCGCCATCCCGGCTGCAGGGCGACGCGGACTTCTCGAGCATGAGCCGGCTGCGCGCCACGTGGGACGCGTTCGAGACCGAGCAGCGCGCGTTCGTGGTGGCCCTCACCGACGCGGATCTGGCGCGGCCGATGCACTACAAGAACACGCAGGGCCAGGAGTTCCAGGTGGCGCTCGGCGCGCTCCTCCAGCACGTGGTCAACCACGCGACCCACCATCGCAGCGAGGCCGCGACCATGATCAGCCTGATCAGCGGCTCACCGCCCGACACCGGGATCAACACCTACCGCGTCGCCGTCGTGAAGGGCTGAGCCCCGTGGGGATGAAGGAGCTGGCCGACGACCTCCGGGCGCGCCGGCAGCGGGCGGTCGCGATGGGGGGGCCGGAGGCGATCGCCAAGCAGCACGCGGAGGGCAAGCTGACCGTCCGCGAGCGCCTGGACCTGCTCTTCGATCCCGATTCGTTCCAGGAGATCGGCGTGCTCGCCACCCACGCCAACATCGCGCCGTCCATGAAGGGCCGCGCGACGCCCGCGGACGGCGTGGTCACGGGCTTCGGCAAGGTCGACGGCCGGCCCGCCGCGGTCATCGCCTACGACTTCACGGTCATGGCCGGCTCGATGGGGCGCACCGCTGAGGTGAAGTGCAACCGCGCGCGCGAGATCGCGCTGACCAAGCGCATGCCGATGATCTGGCTGATCGACTCGGCGGGCGCGCGCATCCAGGAGGCGATCGGATCCACCTTCGCGGGCTCGGGCTTCCTCTTCCGGGAGGAGTCCATCATGTCGGGCGTCGTGCCGATGGTCGCGGCCATGATGGGGCCGGGCGCGGCGGGCACCGCCTACATCCCGGCGCTCGCCGACTTCGTGCCGATGGTGAAGGGGACGAGCCACATGGCGCTCGGGGGGCCGCCGCTGGTCAAGGCGGTGGTGGGAGAGGACGTCACCCCCGAGGAGCTGGGCGGCTCGAAGGTCCACACCGAGATCTCGGGCGTGGCCGACCTCGAGGTCGCGGACGACCTGGCCTGCATCGCGGCGGTGAAGGAGTATCTCTCGTTCTTCCCGACGTCGAACCTGGAGCCGCCCCCGGTGCGGCCCTGCGACGATCCCGCCGACCGGATGGACGAGGCGCTGGCGACTCTCGTGCCGGACAGCGCGCGCCGGGCCTACGACATGAAGAAGGTGATCGGGCATCTCGTCGACCACGGCCGGTTCTTCGAGGTCAAGCCGGGCTGGGCCCGCAACCTGATCACCGCGCTCGCCCGGATGGGCGGCCGGCCGGTGGGGATCGTCGCGAACCAGCCGATGGTGCTGGGCGGGGCGCTCGACGTGGACGCGGCCGACAAGGCGGCGCGCTTCATCATGCTGTGCGACGCCTTCCACGTCCCGCTGCTCTTCCTGCAGGACGTGCCCGGCTTCCTGGTGGGCTCCAAGGTGGAGCGGCAGGGTATCATCCGCCACGGGGCCAAGATGCTCTACGCGGTCAGCGAGGCCACCGTGCCGAAGGTCACGGTGGTGGTGCGCAAGGCCTACGGCGCGGGATACTTCGTGATGTGCGGGCGCGCCTACGAGCCCGACCTGATCGTGGCCTGGCCCACCGCCGAGATCTCGGTCATGGGGCCGGAGGGCGGCACCAATATCATCTTCAGGAAGGAGATCGCCGCCGCCGCGAATCCCGACGAGGAGCGGGCGCGGCGGGTCGAGGAGTTCCGCCGGCTGATCGACCCGTACATCGCGGCGGGCGGCGCGCTGATCGACGACGTGATCGACCCGAGGGAGACGCGGCCGGTGGTCATTCGCGCGCTCGAGATGGCCCGCACCAAGAAGGTCGAACGGCCCTGGAAGAAGCACGGCGTGATGCCGGTCTGAAAAGGAGAAATACCATGCACATCGGTCTCTGTATGTTCGCCACCGACTATGCCATCCGCATCGACGAGCTGGCCCGCGCCGCCGAGGAGCGCGGCTTCGAGTCGCTGTTCGTGCCGGAGCACACCCACATCCCCACCGGCCGGCGCACCCCGTTCCCGGGGGGCGAGCCGCTCCCCAAGGAGTATTCCCACACCTTCGACCCCTTCGTGTCCCTGATGGCGGCGGCCGCGGTCACCAAGCGGCTCAAGATCGGCACCGGCATCTGCCTGATCATCGAGCGCGACACGATCACCACCGCCAAGGAGGTGGCGAGCCTCGACCTGCTGTCGGGGGGCCGCTTCCTCTTCGGGATCGGGGCCGGGTGGAACCAGGACGAGATGGAGAACCACGGCACCGAGTACAAGAGCCGCTTCAAGCGGATGCGCGAGCAGGTGCTGGCGATGAAGGAGATCTGGACCAAGGACGAGGCCCAGTTCCACGGCCAGCACGTGAACTTCGATCCGATCTGGTCCTGGCCCAAGCCCGCCCAGAAGCCGCATCCGCCCGTGCTGCTGGGCGGGGAGAGCGGGCACACGCTGCAGCGGGTGGTGGACTACTGCGAGGGCTGGTTCCCGCGAGGCCGGGCGGGCGACGTGATCCTGGCCGGGCTCAAGGACCTCCAGGCTCGCGCCGCGCGCGCCGGGCGCGACATGAAGACGATCTCGGTCTCGGTCTTCGGGGCCAGGCCCGACGAGGCCACGCTCGAGACCTACGCGGGGGCCGGCATCACCCGCGCGATCCTCCGCCTGCCGTCCGACGGGCGCGACGTGATCCTGCCCCTGCTCGACCAGTACGCGAAGCTGATCCACTGAGGACCGCAACGCAAGAGGCCCGGCGGCCGATGCTCCGGCCGCCGGGCCTCGAAGGTCCGTCGTGGACTAATTCTCGACGAAGGCCCGCAGGGCGCGCCCGCGCAGCGGGTGGCGCAGCTTGCGGAGCGCCTTGGTCTCGATCTGCCGGATCCGCTCGCGGGTCACCGAGAAGCGGCGGCCCACCTCCTCGAGCGTGTGCTCGCCGGCCTCGCCGATGCCGAAGCGCAGCCTCAGGATCTCCTTCTCCTTGGGAGACAGCGTGCTCAGCGCCCGCTCCACCTGCAGGGTCAGGTCCTGGGTGATAAGGTTGTCGTTCGGCGACTCCGCTCCCTTGTCCTCCAGGAAGTCGCCCAGCTCCGAGTCGTCCCCGATGGGGGTCTCGAGCGAGAGCGGCTTGCGCGAGGACTCCAGGATCAGCCGGACCTTGCGCGCGGGCACGCCGGTGCGCTGGGCCAGCTCCTCGGGGGTGGGCTCGCGCCCCATCTCGTTGACGAGCGAGCGGTTCACCCGCGAGATCCGGTTGAGCGTCTCCACCATGTGCACCGGGATGCGGATCGTGCGCGAGTGGTCCGCGATGGCGCGCGTGATCGCCTGGCGGATCCACCACGTCGCGTAGGTCGAGAACTTGAACCCGCGCCGGTACTGGAAGCGGTCCACCGCCTTCATGAGGCCGATGTTGCCCTCCTGGACCAGGTCCAGCAGCGACAGCTCGATCCCCAGGTAGCGCTTGGCCACCGAGACCACCAGCCGCAGGTTGGCCTCCATCAGCTCCTTCTTGGCCTGCCGCACCACGCGGTCGTGCTCCTCGATCTCGCTCAGCGACGCGAGCAGGGCCTTCCGGGACGCCCCCGCCTTCTGCTCCAGCTGGCGCAGCTCGGAGCGGCTCGTGGCCGCCGCGAGCATGGCCTTGGCGAGCAGCCGGATTTCGGTGACGAGCTGGTCGGCGAGCGCGGGCTTGAGCGGCAGCTTCTCGAGCACGCTCTGGATGGACGCGCGATTCTTCGCGATCCACTTGTTGTAGTTGGCCCGCGTGGTCTTGCTCCGCCGCTTGTCCCCGAGCGCGGTC
>DATFGS010000691.1:0-1657 GCA_035249225.1 Candidatus Methylomirabilota bacterium
CGTGCTGGCCTCGGTGGACGCGGCCAAGGAGTGGGAGATCACGCGCGCGCTGCGGGGGGCGGCCAGCGGCCGCACCACGCTCCTGATGACCCACCGGCTCAAGGCCGCCGCCGAGGCCGACGCGATCGTGGTGCTCGACGAAGGCCGCGTGGTCGAGCAGGGCCGCCACGCCGACCTCCTCGCCGCGGGCGGCCTCTACGCCCGCCTCTGGCGCGTCCAGCAGCTGGAGGACGAGCTGGCCAATGCGTGAGTCCAATGCGTGAGCACGAGCAGGAAGACGAGGTTCTCGGCAAGGCGTACGACGCGCGCCTGATGGGGCGGCTCTGGGCGTTCACGCGGCCCCACCTCCGCCTCGTGCTCGCGACGTGCGCGCTCTTCCCGGCGGTGGCCCTGCTCGAGCTGTCGCAGCCGTACCTGATCAAGATCGCGATCGACGACCATATCCTCCGCCGCGACTGGGCGGGGCTCGGGGGCGTCGCCGGGCTGTTCCTGCTGGTGCTCCTCGCGCTCTACGCGCTGCGGGCGGCCCAGGCCTATCTCACCCAGCTGACCGGCCAGCGCGTCATCCACGACCTGCGCGCGGCGCTGTTCGCGCACCTCCAGCGCCAGGACGCGCGCTTCTACGACCGGAGCCCGGTCGGGCGGCTGATGACCCGCGTCCTGAACGACGGCGAGGCGATCCAGGAGCTGTTCACCAGCGGGATCGTGGCCCTTCTGGGTGACGTGGTCGTGCTCACCGGCGTCGTGGTGATCATGCTCGGGATGAACTGGAAGCTGGCCCTCGTCACGTTCGCGCTCGTGCCCCTGCTGGTGCTGGCCGCGGCCTACTTCCGCGTGCGCGCGCGAGACAGTTACCGGGTGGTCCGTACCCGGCTGGCCCGGATGAACGCCTTTCTCCAGGAGTCGCTCCAGGGCATGAGCGTGATCCAGCTCTTCGCGCGGGAGGCCCGGGAGCGGGAAACCTTCGCGCAGCTCTCCGGCGCGCTGCGCGCGGGTCAGTTCCGCTCGACCTTCTACGACGCCTCCCTCTACGCGACGGTGGAGGCCCTGGGCTCGGCGGCGGTCGCCCTGCTGCTCTGGTACGGGGGCGGGCAGGTGGTGACCGGCGCGCTCACCTTCGGCGGGCTCGTGGCCTTCCTCGAGTACACCGGCCGCTTCTTCCTCCCCATCCGGGACCTGGGCGCCAAGTACACCGTCATGCAGGCGGCCACCGTCTCGGCCGAGCGGATCTTCGCCCTGCTCGACACGCATCCCTCCGTCACCTCCCCGGCGCCGGCGGCGGCGCGGCCGCGCGTGTCGTCCGCGCCGGCGGTCGAGTTTCACAACGTGTGGTTCGCCTACGAGGGCGAGCAGTGGGTGCTGCGCGACTGCTCGTTCACGCTCGCCGCGGGAGAGCGGGTCGCGCTGGTCGGCCCCACCGGCGAGGGCAAGACCACGATCGCGCGGCTCATGATCCGGGCCCACGACGTGACACGCGGCCGCGTGCTGGTGGACGGGGTCGACGTGCGCGAGTGGGACCTCCAGACCCTCCGCCGGCACGTGGGCCTGGTGCCGCAGGAGGTGTTCCTCTTCTCGGGCACGGTGGAGGACAACCTGCGGCTGGCCGGCGACGGCGCCGCGGATCGGCCGGTGATCGAGCGCGCGCTCGAGGCCGCGA
>DATFGS010000692.1:0-1144 GCA_035249225.1 Candidatus Methylomirabilota bacterium
CGCTCGATCGCAGCGGCGAGGGGGCCGGCCTCGCCCGCCGGCACCAGCAGCGCGGTGACGTCGTCCTCGAGCACTTCGGGCACCACGCCCACGCGGGTCGCCACCACGGGCACGGCCGAGGCGAGGTACTCCCAGAGCACGCGCGACATGCCGTCGGATTCGAGCGAAGAGTAGAGCGCCACGTCGAGGGCCGCCATGACCGCGGGCAGCTCGTCCACGAAGCCCACGAGGGAGACGCGGTCCGCGAGCCCGGCGGCCTGGACCAGGCCGCGGACGCGCTCGGTGAACGGCCCCTGCCCGACGAACACCAGGTGGAACGGGAGCCCGGCGGCGGCGAGGCGGGCCGCCGCCGCGACGACCATCTCGTGGCCCTTCATGACCCGGAAGCCCGCGACGAGCCCGATGAGCGGGATGTCCGCCGGCACCTTGAGCAGAGCGCGGGCGTCGAGACCGTGGGTCGGCACCACGTCGGGACGGTAGCGCTCGGCGTCCACGCCGCCGGGCAGCGCCACCACCCGGTCCTCCGGAGCCAGGCCCGACGCGACGAGCTGGTCGCGGATGGCGTTCGTGACCGTGACGACGAGATCGGTGGCGGAGCCGTAGAGCCAGCGGTTCAGCGCGTGCGGCCGGACGGGCTGCACGATGTGGCGCGTTCGCACGACGGCCCGCCGCGGATTCGACATCCGGTTGGCGAGCGCGGCCAGCCAGTGCTCCTTGCCGCGATGGACGTGGAGCACCTGCGTCTCGGGCAGCCACGCGATGAGCTGGCGCAGGTCGCGCACGTCCAGGATCGGGGAGACGCCGCTCGAGAGATGGAGCGTCTCGAGCCGCTCGATCCCGACCTCCTTCGCGCGCCGCATGACGCGCGTCTGGCTGCTCTTCTTGCACACGAGCGTGACGTCGTGGCCCGCGCGGTCGAGCTCGACCACCACGCGCGCGGCCCAGTACGCATCCGACGACCACCCCCGACACGAAACAACGTGCCTAATGGTCACAAGCCGCCCATCCCCTCACGATCCAGGGTCATGAAAATCTGGGGGAGTGCGGGGGCCATGTCTGGGCCCCCGCATTGAACAGAGCCTGAAGAAGTAAACGGTCGTCCGCGGAGCTTCACCGCGTCTCCTCAGTCCGCCACCCAAGCGCC
>DATFGS010000693.1:0-8548 GCA_035249225.1 Candidatus Methylomirabilota bacterium
CGGCTGGGCGCTGAACGAGGAGTACATCTACGGCGAGGATGGCAAGCTGCAGAACGCGGGCTTCCTCGACTACCGCATGCCGGTGGCCTCGGACGTGCCGATGATCGACGCGATCCTGGTCGAGGTCGCGAACCCGAAGCACCCCTACGGGGTGCGGGGCGTCGGCGAGACGCCGATCGTCCCGCCGCTCGGGGCGATCGCCAACGCGATGGAGAACGCCACCGGCATCCGTTTCACCGAGCTGCCGATGTCGCCGCCCAAGGTATTGAAGGCGCTCAAGGAGAAGGGCCTCAACAAGGCCTAACCGAACGCATGGCGCGAGTGGTGCTGATCGGCAACCTCGCGCAGGTCACGGGGGGCGTCGCCGAGTTCGATCTCTCGGCGACGTCCGTCCAGCAGCTCTTCCGGCAGCTCGGCGAGCTCCATCCGGCGCTCGCCCCGCATCTCGAGTCGGGCGTGGCCGTCGCCATCGACGGCCAGATCTTCCAGGACGCCCTGCTGGAGCCGATCGCCGCCAACAGCGAAGTCTTCGTCCTCCCGGCCATCGCGGGGGGCTGACCCCAAACCAAGGAGGCCATGATGGCGCGTATGCAGCCGCTCCCGATCCAGGAGGTCGACGACGAGATCCGGCACATGTGCGAGGAGTCCGAGCGACAGATCGGCACCTCGGCGAGCACGCGCACCTACGCCCGGAACCCCGCGGTGGTGAAGGCGCTCGCGGCCTTCCGCGGCGCCCTCGCGCGCGAGGGCACCATCGACCCGGTCATCCGCGAGCTGGTGCGGATCAAGATCGCGGGGCTCAACGCCTGTCGCTACTGACTCAAGGCGCGCTATGCCGGGGCCCGGCATGCGGGAGCGACCGAGGAGAAGATCGCGGCGATCAACGATGAGACCTCGCCGCTGCTGACCCCGCGCGAGCGGGCCGCGGTGCGCTTCGCGGAGAAGCTCGCGGTGGATCACCAGAAGGTGGACGACGCGCTCTGGGCCGATGTCCGCGAGCAGTTCTCCGAGGCGGAGGTGATCGAGCTGGTGGCCCACACCACGCTCTACATCGGCTTCGGGCGGTTCAACGAGATCGTGGGGATCGATCCCGCCTAGTGTCGATCGCGCGGCGCCTCGTCCTCGTCCTGGTGGTGGACGGGCTCCGCCCCGACTCCATCACCGCCGAGGACACGCCCACCCTCTTCCGGCTGCGCGCCGAGGGCGTGGACCTCGTGAACGGTCACGCGGTCTTCCCCACCGTGACCCGCGTCAACGCGGCCGCGATCGCCACCGGGACGCAGCCGGGCACCAACGGCCTGGTCGGCAACCGGATGTTCGTGCCGGCGGTGGACGAGCGGCGCGCCTTCGACACCGGCGACCACCGCAACTTCCTCGCGCTCGATCGGGCCACCGGGGGCCGCGTCCTCCAGGCCCCGACGCTCGCGGAGCGGCTCCACGCCCGCGGGCTTCACCTGGCCGGCGTCAGCTCGGGCTCCACCGGCAGCGCGTTCCTGCTCAACCCGAAGTCGATCGCCGGGTTGGGCGCGCTCGTCAACGGCTATCTCGATCCGGGCCACACGGTGGCCTACCCGGCTCCGGTCGGCGACGCGGTGCTGGCCCGCTTCGGGCCGGCGCCCGCGAAGGCGGCGGGCGGCGCGCGGTTCGACGCCTCCGTCAGCTGGACGCAGCGGGTGCTGCGCGAGTACGTGCTCCCGGAGCTCGCGCCCGACGTGGTGATCGACTGGCTGACCGAGCCGGACCACAGCCAGCACCACGCGGGGGTGGGCTCGCCCGCGGCGCGCGAGGCGCTGCGCAACGACGACCGCGAGATCGCCCGGCTGCTGGCGGGGCTCGACGCGGCCCGGACCAGCGTGCTGGTGGTCTCCGACCACGGGTTCACCGCCAATACCGCGGGGGTGGACGTGGCGGGCGCCCTCGTCGAGGCCAAGCTGAAGGCGGCGCCCGATTCCACCGACGTGATCCTGGCCAGCAGCGGCCAGGCGGTCGCGCTCCACGTGGAGGGCCACGACGCGGAGCGGATCGCGCGGCTGGCCCGCTTCATCCAGTCGCAGGACTGGGGAGGGGTGGTCTTCGCCGCCGGGGCCGTGGAGGGCGCCTTCCCGCTCGAGCTGATCAACGTGGCGAACCGGGACCGCAGCCCCGATCTCCTCTTCACGTTCCCGTGGACCTCCCGGCGCAGCGCGTTCGGGGTGCCCGGCACCGACCTGGCCAACGTGAGCGCGGGCCGCGCGCCCTACGCGAGCGACCACGGCAGCATGAGCCCGTGGAACGTGCGCAGCACCTTCCTGGCCTGGGGGGCGGGGGTGAAGCAGGGGATCACCGCGCGCGCGCCCGCCGGCAACGTGGACGTGACGCCGACCGTGCTCGCCCTGCTCGGCCTCGAGGGCGAGGCCGGGCTCGACGGCCGCGTCGTCGCCGAGGCGCTGGACGGCGGGCCCGACCCGGAGGAGGTGGCGGTGGAGACCCGCGTCCACACCGCGGCGGCCGGCGCCTACCGCGCCGCGCTCCAGATCTCGACGGTCGACGGCCGGCGCTACGTGGACAAGAGCTGGCGCGTCAGCTGACCTGCGCCACCGTCGGCCGATCGCCCGCCAGGGTGGTCCGGCGCACGTCGCGCGGCTCGTGCTCGGGGAAGGGCCGCGCGCGGTGCATGGTCTGCCGGTTGTCCCACATCACGAGGTCGCCGACCCGCCACTGGTGCGAGTAGACGAACTGCCGCTGGGTGGCGTGCTCGACCAGGTCGCGCAGGAAGGCGCGCGCCTCCGGCACCGGCCAGCCGATGATCCCGCCCGCGTGCGACGAGAGGTAGAGCGACCTGCGCCCGGTCACCGGATGCGTGCGCACCAGCACCTGGCGCACCGGGGCGAAGCGCCGGCGCTCGTCGTCGGTGAAGTCGGTGAAGCCCAGGATCTGACGCGAGTAGATCTGCGAGTGCTCGCAGATCAGGTCCTCGCACGCGGCCTGCGTCTCCGGATCGAGGCTGTCCCACCCCGCCCGCATGTCCGCGAACTCGGTGTTGCCCCCGCGGGACGGGATGCGGTGGGCGTGCAGCAGGGAGTACTTCGCGGGGGTAGGCTTGAACGAGCTGTCGGAGTGCCAGAGGCGGTTGCCGAGCGCGAAGAGCCGCGTGCGGCTGTTCCGCTCGAACACCCGGTCGTCCTTGTCGAGGTTGGACACGTCGGCGAACGTGGTGGGGATGCGCTCGTTCTCGCGCAGGCCGGTGCCGATCGCCTGCTCGATCGGGCCCAGGGCCAGCGTGAAGGCCATCTGCTGCTCGAGCGTGACCGGGCGGCCGTGGAAGACCAGTACCGCGTAGCGGTCCATACCCGCGTGGATGGCGGCCGCGTCCTCCGGGGAGAGAGGCCGGGCGAGATCGATGCCGTCCACCTCGCCGGCGAAGCAGGGTCCGACCTGTCGGATCGTGATGGCCATCAGCGTTTCTCCGCGGGAGTGGAGGTCGCGGGGCCCATGCCCCAGACCTGGATGATGGCTTCCTCGGCCTTGGCGCCGTCGTAGTGCACCTTGTTCGCGTAGTGGACGACGTAGCTGCCCGCCGGGGCGGGCACCGTGCTCTCCGGGTCGAACGTCTCGCCGGTGCCCATCCACCAGGTGCCGGAGAGCACCACGAAGAAGCGATCGTTCGGATGGAAGTGGGGCCGGCTCATGTTCCCGGGCAGCCACTTGAGTCGCACCACGTAGGGCCCGGGCTTGCTCGGATCGCCGAACAGCACCGCCGACTCGTTGGTGCCCGCCGCGTTCCGCACCCACTTGATCTCGGCCGGGGTCTTCCAGTCCACCGCGGTGCGGTCGATGTCGGGGGCGCCGTATCCCGAGGGCACGACCACCGACAGGGCGAACAGGAGCAGGGGCAGGACGCGGGTCGTTCGGCTCATACCGGCTCCTTCGGGTTTGAGTGAACCGCCAGCACGGACGGCGGTATGATGCGCCAATCATGGCGGAGACACCAGCCCCCGTCCGGCCCGTCGAGCCGATCACGCGGCCGTTCGACGCGGAGGTGGCGCTGCCGGGCTCGAAGAGCTACAGCAACCGCGCGCTCCTGGTCGCGGCGCTGGCCCGCGGGCGGTCCGAGATCACCCAGGCCCTCTGGTCGGACGACACGCGCTACATGCACCGGGCGCTCGAGGCGCTCGGGGTGCGGGTGAGGGCCGACGAGGCGGCGCGCGCCTTCGTGGTGGACGGCGTGGACGGCCGCTTCCCCGCGACCGAGGCCACCCTCATGATCGGCAACGCGGGCACCGCCGCGCGCTTTCTGACCGCCGCGGTGGCCCTCGGGCACGGGACCTTCGTGGTCGACGGCTCCCCCGCCATGCGCAAGCGCCCGATCCAGCCGCTGCTCGACGGCCTGCGCGCGCTCGGGGTGGACGCGGAGAGCCGCGAGGGCACCGGCTGCCCGCCGGTGGTGGTGCGGGCCGCCGGCATCGCGGGCGGCCTCGCGCGGATGCGCGGGGACATCTCGAGCCAGTACTTCAGCGCGCTCCTGCTCGCCGCGCCCTACGCGCGCGCCGACGTGGAGATCGAGGTGGAGGGCGAGCTCGTCTCCGCGCCCTACATCACGATGACCCTCTCCACCATGGAGGCCTTCGGGGTGCGCGCCGAGCGCGAGGGCGACCGGCGCTTCCGGGTCCCGGCCGGGCAGCGCTACCAGGGCCGGGTGTACGCGGTGGAGCCCGACGCCTCCGCCGCGTCCTACTTCTTCGCGGCCGCCGCGGTGACCGGCAGCCGCGTGGTGGTGCCGCGCCTCGGCACCGACTCGGCGCAGGGCGACCTCGGGCTGGTCGACGTCCTCGCGCGCATGGGCTGCGAGGTGGTGGTCGGGCTCGATACCGTATCCGTGCGAGGTCCCGATCGGCTTCGGGGCATCGACGCGGACTTCACCCGGATGGGCGACGTGGCGACCACGCTCATGGCCATCGCGCCCTTCGCGGACGGGCCGGTGACGGTGCGCGGGATCGCCCAGACCCATTTCGAGGAGAGCGACCGACCGGTGGCCGCGGCCACCGAGCTGCGGCGCATGGGGCTCCAGGTGGAGAGCGCGTGGGATTCGGTGACGATCCATCCGGGCGCGCCCCGGCCGACCGACGTGCAGACCTACGACGACCACCGCATCGCGATGAGCTTCGCGGTGACCGGCCTGCGCGCGCCCGGCATCCGCATCGTCAACCCCGGGTGCGTGTCCAAGACGTTCCCGGACTACTTCGACGTGCTGCGCGGGCTGACCGCGAAGCCGCTGGTCTCCTGACCGGCCCAGAGAGGAGCGCTCCCATGCCCCGCATCGCCCCCATCACCGGCAAGTCCGACGTCCCCGCCGCCCACCACGGAGTCGTGGACCAGGTCGTCAAGGTCTTCGGCGGCGTGCGCGGGCCGTTCAGCATGCTGCTCCACAGCCCGGGGCTGGCCGAGCGCCTGCTGCCGCTGGTCACGTTCTTCCGCGACGAGAGCACCGTCGAGGGCAAGCTCCGCTCGGTGGCGATCCTGGCCGCGGTGCGGGAGCGCGAGGCGGCCTACGTGTGGTCCGCGCAGACCGCGCAGGCGCGCCGCAACGGGGTCGGCGAGGCGATCATCGACGTGCTCCGCGCCAAGGGCGACCCGGCCGGCCTCCCCACCGACGAGCGCGACATCGTGGTCTACGTGCGCCAGCTCATGCGCACGAACCGGGTGGACCAGGCGGCCTTCGACGCGCTCGCCGGGCGGCACGGCGCCCAGTGGATGGTGGAGATGACCGCGGCCGCGAACTACTTCGCGATGCTGTGCGGGGTGGTCAACGCCTTCGAGGTGGCGGCCCCGCCGGACGGCGACAAGCTCCCGGCCTGACGCGGCCCGGCCCATGGACCGCCTGCGCCTGGCCATCGTCGGCTGCGGCAACATCTCGCGGCTCAACGCGCCGGGGTATCTCCAGCACCCGCGCTGCGACGTGGTCGCGCTCTGCGATCCGCTGCCCGAGCGGGCCAAGCGGCGGGCCGCCGAGTGGGGGATCGCGCCGCGCCTTTGCACCGACCTCGCGCAGGTGCTGGACGATCCGGCGGTGGACGCGGTGGAGCTGCTCACTCCGACGTGGCTGCACGCCGACCAGATCGTGGCCGCGCTCGGCGCGGGCAAGCACGTGTCGTGTCAGAAGCCGCTGGCGATCACGATGGCCGAGGCCGACCGCATCGCGGCCGCGGTGGCCCGGGCGCGCACGACCTTCCGGGTGACCGAGAACTTCCTCTACTACCCCCCGATCATGAAGGCCAAGGCGCTGCTCGACGCGGGCGCGATCGGCGAGCCCTCGCTGGTGCGCATCCACACCACCCGCGCCCAGCGCGTCGAGGGGATCACGCTCGACATGGAGCCGGACGCGATGGTGTGGCGCCGGGACCCGGCGCGCAACCCGGGCGGCGTCCTCTTCGACGACGGCGTGCACAAGTACGGCACCGCCGCCCACTGGATCGGCGAGATCGGCGAGGTGTCCGCGATCGTCACGCGCGGAGCAGACTTCATCATGGAGACGCCGAGCGTGGCCACCTGGCGCTTCAAGGATCGCGACTGTCTCGGGGTCATGGACTACACCTACGCGCCCGAGATGACCATCCGGGGCCGCTACGTCCGAGTGGACGAGTTCTTCGAGATCCACGGCAGCCGCGGCATCATCTGGGTGACCCGCTGCAGCGGCGAGATGCTCGACCTGCCGCCGGTGCAGGTGATCCGGGGCACCGAGACGGTCGGCTACCAGGTGCCGATGGACTGGCGGCTCGGCTTCGACGGCGCGGCCGCCGACTTCGTGGACGGGGTGCTCGACGGGCGCCCGCCGGCGCAGGACGTGCGGGCCGCCCGGCACATGCTGCAGGTGGCGCTCGCGATCTACGAATCCGGGCGCACCGGCCACGCGGTGCGCCCGGACTCGATCGGGTAGAGTCTAGAGCACGGAGCGCACGAGACCTCCGTCCACGAGGATGGTGGTCCCGGTGATGTAGCTGGACTTGCCGGAGGCGAGGAACGCCACCAGGTGGGCCAGCTCGCGGGGCTCGCCGAGACGTCCCACCGCGGTCTCCGCCGCGCGCTGGGCCAGGGCCTCCTCGAGCGTGATGCCGAGCTGCTTGGCCCGCGCGTTCACGTTCGAGAGCATCCGCTCGCTCATGATCGAGCCGGGACACACGTTGTTGACCAGGACGCCGTCGCGTCCGACCTCGTCGGCGAGGGTCTTGGCGAACGCGACCACGCCCAGGCGGGTGACCCCGGAGAGCACGAGGTTGGGGATGGGCTGGTAGACGGTGCTGGCCAGGATGTTGATGATGCGGCCCGCGCCGGCCGCCTTCAGATGCGGCAGCGCCTCGCGGCACATCCGGGCGAAGAAGAAGAGCGACCGCTCCACCGCGGTGGCCCACTGCTCCTCGCTGGCGGTCTGGGCCTGAGCGAGCGGCGGGCCGCCCGAGTTGTTGACGAGGACGTCGATGCGCCCGAACCGCTCCGCCGCGGCGGCCACCAGCCCGCGGATGGTCTCGGGCCGGTCCAGGTCGCCCGCGAAGACGAGCACGTCACGGCCGGTCGCGCCGCGGATGTCCTTCGCGGCCTTCTCCAGGTCGTCCCGCGACCGGCTGCAGATCACCACGCGGCATCCTTCCCGGGCGAGCGCCTCCGCGCAGGCCCGCCCGAGGCCCTTGCTCGCGCCGCCGACGATCGCCACCTTGTCCGTGAGCTCGAGATCCATGGCGCGTGTTATATCACCAAAGGCTGTGATACGCTTCAGCGCCGAACATTCTTTTACCGACGAGGTGTCACGATGCGGCCGAACAAGATCAAGCAGATGTGGCGCGAGAACAAGTGCGTGACGATGGGCTGGCTCTCGGTGTCCAACGGGTTCACCGCGGAGGTCATGGCCCGGCAGGGCTTCGACGCCCTCGTCATCGACATGCAGCACGGCCTCACCGACATGGCCAACCTCTGGCCCATGCTGCAGGCGGTCTCCCAGACCGACACGGTGCCGGTGGTGCGGGTGGCCTGGAACGACCCGGCCACCATCATGAAGGCGCTCGACTTCGGCGCGTACGGCATCCTGGTGCCGCTGATCAACACCGCGGAGGACGCGGCCAAGGCGGTGGCGGCGTGCCGCTACCCGCCGGTGGGCATGCGCTCCTCGGGGCCGGTGCGGGCCGTCCACTACGGCGGCGCGGACTACATGGCGAAGGCCAACGACGAGATCGTGGTGATGGCGATGATCGAGACCAAGGAGGGCCTCGCCAACCTCGACGCGATCTGCGCCACCCCGGGCCTCGACTGCATCTACATCGGCCCCGCCGATCTCTCGTTCGCGCTCGGCCTGGCCCCGCGCGGCGACAATCCGGACCCGCTGCACATGGCGACGTGCGACAAGATCCGCGACGCGGCCCACAAGCACGGCAAGAAGGCGGCGATGCACTGCGCGAGCGCCGCGTTCGCGGCCGGCTCGGTCAAGCGCGGCTTCGACCTGGTGATGCTCTGCTCGGACCTGGCGTCGATGGTCGCGGGCGTGCGCAAGCAGCTCGACGATCTGAAGGCGGCGACCGCGTAG
>DATFGS010000694.1:0-14819 GCA_035249225.1 Candidatus Methylomirabilota bacterium
CCGTCCAGCAGGGTCCGGTGGACGTCGGCCACCATCGCCCCCGAGTAGCGGAGCGAGTACGGCCGGCCCGCCGCCTTGTCCGGCGTCTTGAGATGCTCGACGAAGGCGCGCTGGCCGGGATGCCACGAGTGGATGTTGCCCTCGTTGATCCCGTAGGTCTTGCCGCGCCGGGGAATGCGCAGGTCCGGATGCGTGAGCAGGAACTCGCCGGACTCCGGGACGAGGGTGAAGCCGTGGGTGCCCCGTCCCACCGTGTACACCAGCGTGGTCGCGGGCCCGTACATGACGTAGCCCGCCGCGATCTGGTCGGTGCCGGCCCCGAGCGCCGCCGGGCCCGCGGGCGTCTTCCCGCGCGAGGGCCGCAGGGAGAAGATCGTGCCCACCACGCCGTTGACGTCGAGGTTCGAGGATCCGTCCACCGGGTCCGCGCAGACCACGAGGGCGTGGGTGCCGCCCGCGTCCATCTCCACGGGCTCGGCGGCCTCCTCGGAGATCAGGGCGGCGCACGCGCCGGTCTCCCGGAGCGCGCTCACCATGGTGTCGTGCCCCCAGACGTCGAGCTTCTTGACCTGGTCGCCGGTGGCGTTGGCGCCGCCCACGTAGCCGAGGCGGTCGCGCAGCGCCGCGTGGGCCAGCTCCTGGGCGATCACCGCGGCGACGCGCCCGATGCGGCCGACGACGGCGGCCACGTTGCGGGCGTGCTCGGTCGAGAGGGCGGCCTGCTGGCTCGAGAGATGTTCCGATAGCGTCATCGGCGAATCGGCCATGGAATCCTCTCGTCGTTGAGTCGGATGGCGCGATGCAGAGCGCCTCTCGATGATGCTAGACGATCGCCTGTACTCAGTCAACACGCGCAGGTCTTGCGGTCTGCGCGCGCGGGGGCGCGTTCGGTCGGAAGCGCCACCCTGGGAAGCGATGCGCCGACGCGGGGTTAGCCCGTCCTGCGTCGTGCGCATTGTCCCCGGCGGGCGCCAGCGAATACGTCCCAATAGGTCCCATTGAGTCCCCGCGCTAGTCCCCGTGGTCCCCGCGCTGGTCCCCGCGCGGCGCGACGCGTGTACACCGAGACGCGCGCCGCGTACCGACGCGCGCGACTCGCGGAGGATCATCCTGGTGCCGTTCAGGTGTTACCCACGCAGTAGGCACACGCACCCTCACCCGCTGGCCCCCGACGCTGGTAGACTCGCGCCCAGACTCCAAGGAGAGACCCAATGCCCCTGGCCTCTACCTCCTCGCCCGAGGTGCCGCGTCGCGCTTTCATGGCGGCCATCACGGGCGGCCTCCTCGTCGCGCCGCTCGCCGCTGAGGCGCAGCAGGCGGGGAAGGTGTACCGGATCGGCTGGCTCGGGATCACCCCGCCCACTTCGCCGCCCCTCCAGAGAATCTCGGCGGCATTCCTCCAGGGGATGCGCGACCACGGTTTCGTCGAAGGTGAGAACGTCATCATCGAACGACGATACTCGGAAGGTCGAGAGGACAGGCACACTGCGTTCGTGGCCGAGTTCGTCCAAATGAAGGTCGATCTCATAGTCGCCGCCAGCTCGGCGGCAGCCCATGCGGCTAAGCAAGCGACCAGCACGATCCCAATCGTCATGTTGGCCGTCGGGAGCCCAGAGCGACAGGGTCTGGTTGTCAGCTTGGCGCGACCCGGTGGCAACGTGACGGGGATTTCCAATCAGATGGGTGGAGAGCTTTCCGGCAAGACGTTCCAGGTGCTCAAGGAGGCCGTGCCCAAACTGTCAAAGGTCGCTATCCTATGGAACCCCGACAACCTGAGTTCGGCCATCAGCTTCAGAGAAGGTGAGGTCCCGGCCGCGACGGCGTTGGGTGTGACGCTGGTCTCCCTTGAAGTCCGCGGCCCCGGAGACGTTGACCGGGCGTTGAGAATGATCGCATCAGAGCGGCCTGATGCGCTCTGGGTGCATCTCGTCGCGTTGCCGTTCCGAGCACGTCTCTTGGAGTTCGCCGCCACGAACCGGCTCCCGACGACTGCGCAGGCGTCGGTCTGGCCGCAGTCTGGCGGCCTGATGAGCCACGGGCCGGATCCCGCCGACCTGGTCCGGCGGGGCGCGGCGCAAGTGGCGAAGATTCTCAAGGGTGCCAAGCCCAGCGATCTGCCCGTGGAGCAACCGACAAAGTTCGAGTTGGTCATCAACCTCAAGACCGCCAAGGCCCTCGGCCTGACGATCCCGCCGTCGCTCCTGCAGCGAGCCGACCAGGTGATCGAGTGATGGACCGGCGGACGTTCATCGGCACGCTCGGTGGCGGTCTCCTCGCCGCGCCGCTCGCCGCCGAGGCGCAGCAGGCGGGGAAGGTATATCGGATCGGCCTTCTCGGGACGGTCCCGCTTGCCGACCCCGGGACCGCACGTATCTGGGGCGGACTATTCGATGGACTGCGCCAACTCGGGTACACCGAGGGTCAGAATATCGCCTTCGAGGGCCGATTCTCGGAGGGGATACAGGAACGACTCCCCGTTCTCGCAGTCGAGTTGGTTCGGCTCAAAGTTGACGTGATCGTGGCAGCCGCTACTGCAGCCGAAGCGGCCAAGGGTGCTACGTCCACAATCCCCATCGTCGTGCCGAATTATGGCGACCCAGTCGAGACCCGGCTCGTGGTCAGTCTCGCAAAGCCGGGAGGAAATGTCACAGGGCTATCCGGACCGGACTTGGTCGCCAAACAGCTGCAGCTTCTTAAAGAGATCATGCCCAGACTCTCGCGCGTGGCAGTGCTGTCCAATCCGACCCACCCGGGCCACCCGCACCGCTTGCGAGAGGCGGAGGACGCGGCCAGATCCTTGAGGGTGCGGTTGCAGATTCTGGAGGCACGCGCTCCGAATGAGTTGGCCCGAGCGATCTCGGCGGCGGCGAATGGGTCGGCGAACGCGTTCGTCGTGCTGGGTGACCCGATCTTCTTCGGTGAGCGAGCGGAGATCGTCGAGCTGGCAGCAAGGAACCGGCTGCCCGTGATCGCCATCCAGGCGGAGTACTCCCAAGCGGGTGGGCTTCTGTCGTACGGGATCGACCAGAGGGACACTTTTCGACGTGCTGCTATCTATGTGGACAAGATCCTGAAGGGCGCCAAGCCGGGCGATCTGCCCCTCGAGCAGCCCACCAAGTTCGAGTTGGTCATCAACCTCAAGACGGTCAGGGCGCTCGGCCTCACGATCCCCCGTCGCTCCTGCAGCGGGCGGATCAGGTGATCGAGTAGGCCAATGCCCGAGCTCCTCGCCGGGCCCCTTGACGCCTTCATGCAGGAGCACCGCCGCCGCGGCGGGCTGGACGGCGGCGTGGATGGAGAGCGGGTGTGGATGGCGTGCGACTGCGGGGCCGGCATCGCGCATCCGATCCGAACTGACACGCACAAGGCCACCGACCTGATGTAAGTTCGTTCTCTCGTCCCGCTCTCCTTCTACACCACCGTCCGGGACTATACGGAGACGTCGATGGACCTTGCGACTGTTGACAAGCTGCTCACGACTACGCGGTCGGTGAGAGCCCGCCTCGATTTGACACGTCCCGTTCCGGCTGAGCTGATCGAAGAATGTCTTGAGATTGCCGTTCAGGCACCCCAGGGAGGCTATGGCTGCCGCTATCACTTCATCGTTGTCACGGACGCTGCGAAGCGGAAAGCGCTGGCCGAACTCTACAGAAGGGCCTTCGCCGGATTTTATCCGCCCGAGCGGCTAGCTGAAACCAGGAAGACTCAACCCCGTGATGTGGCGTCGTGGACTTATTTGGCGGAGCATTTTCAGGACATCCCGACGCTGATCATTTCTTGTGTAGAAGGACGACCCGGGGGACTCAAGCCTGAGCGGCTAGCGGGCCTGTACGGCAACATTCTTCCAATTACGTGGTCGCTTATGCTGGCCCTTCGCGCCCGTGGCGTCGGTGCCGCATGGACGACGATTGTATTCACTTACGAGGAGGAAGTCGCCGCATTGCTGGGAATTCCTCAGAATCTGACGCCCGCGGTGTGCCTGCCAGTCGCGTACTTCACTGGTGATGACTTCAAACCGGCCAACCGAATCCCGGCCTCCGAACGCACATACTGGAACACATGGGGAACGCGCCGCTGAGAGTGCGTTGCAGCCCACGGGCGAGAACCGCGGTGGGCTAACAGCTACCGGGCGCGTGGCGAGGTGCCCGGCATCGCCCGAAGGAGATGAGCCGCCCTCTTGAGGCTGCCCCTTCGGGCTCTACCTAGCCGCTCAGGCGAGCCTCGTGCTCACCAACCGCGAGATAGCGCCGGTCTGGTGGCCGAAGTGGTGGCCGGTCACGAGCGGGAGCCAGACGCCCTCATAGTCCTTCGCCAAGGTCACCCCGTAGGTGATTGCGTTGAAGAGGCTCACCTGTCCGAAGATATGTCGGTTGTCTGGCGTCCACGCAGCCGTCACGAGATGGCCGTCAGTCTGCCTAGACTCCATCGTGTCCTCGAAGAGAATCGGCCGATCTACCACACGCATGAGCGGATACCCCACGTCGGTCCCATAGCGGATGTACTCGCGAATCGGGTTGAATGAGCGACCGCGAACGAAGTCCTCCCCGATGCGCCACGCAAGATAGTTGAAGGCGATCTTTCCCACACACCGGAAGCATGTGTCATCAATCGTCCCGTGGAGGGCCACTGACGCAGCGTCCGAGGACGGTAGGGCGCTCCTCCGTCTCGCGCACCTTCTCGAAGGACACGCCCCGACGCGCAAGGACCATCCGAAGTCTCTGTCGATCCTCGTGAGTGCGAGCGACAATCCGCATGTGCTTCGGTGGCTGCTCGACCTCGGGCGGAAGCGGGCGGTCTAGGTCTACAAGGTCGGACTCTGAGACGTAACTCCAGCTCTCTCCGCCGCGACGAAGGAAGCCGACTTGTGGAATGTAAGGGGCGACAGGGACACCATCCTCCTCGCGCCACGTAAGGCTACTTCCATGCCGAGCGGGGTTGGGGTGGTCGAGCGTCATCCGCGCTCGCTTGTTCCCGAGCTCGTGGTACTCCTCCGCTGGCTTGGTGCCGTGAATCAGGCGCAGCGCCGCCTCTAGGCTGTCCCGCCCCATCTCACGCTCAATCGTGCTCCCGAAGTAGCGGTTACAGCGGTCGCACACGCAATCGAGCGTCGGGCTATCCGTGAAGCTCCCGAATGCCCGTGGCATGACGTGGTCTGAGCCCTCATCGGTGAGTGGCCGTAGGGTCAGGCAGTAGATGCAGGTAACAGACGCGGAGGCCATTGGGTGAGATCTTACCCCCCCAACTCGGTCCGCGCCCGTGCCCCACGGTGATGCAAGCCGCCCCCCGGGATTCGGCTGGAGCGGACCCCACGGGTCGATCGGCTCGCGCGCGAGCTCGCCACGGCGGCACGCGCGGCGGTCCTGCGCGGGCCGGCGGGGATCGCGCCGACGATGCGGAAGTACATCACCTTCGCCCGGGCGGTGCGCGAGTTCCGCGAGCGGCACGTGGCGAGCAAGCGCGCCAACACGCAACGCTCCTACGGGCAAGACCTGGCCCGCCTCGAGGCGTTCTTCGCGGGCAAGCGGCTGAGCGAGATCGGGCCGCTCACGGTGGAGGGCTATCGCAAGGCGCGCACCAAGGGGCACACCGTCGCGAAGGTCCGATGCAACCGCGAGGTCGCGCTCCTCCGCTCGCTCTTCGCCCGCATGGCGGCGTGGGGCCTCTATGAGGGCGCCAATCCGATCCGCTCGGCGGGCGGCCAGTCCACGGTCGGGCGCTATCAGGAGTCGCCGGGGCGCGAGCGCGTGCTGACCTCCGCCGAGGAGGCGCGCTTGCTGGGCGTCCTCCGGGAGCCGTACCGCACGGTCCTGCTCCTGGGGCTGCACACCGGCTTGCGGCTGCGCAGCGAGGGGCTCACGCTCACGTGGCAGGATGTCGATCTGGCGCGCGCGCGGATCACGGTCCAAGGGGTCCACGCCAAGAATGGCGCCCCGCGTGTCCTGCCCCTGCCCCCGGCGCTGGTTGACGCCCTCGCGGTGCTCCGCGCGCCCGACGCGGAGCCGACGGCGCCGGTCTTCACGGAGGCCGAGCGTCCGCTCCGTGGGCTGCGCTCGGTCCTCTACCGGGCCGCGCAGCGGCCAAGGTGCCCGGCATGTCGCCCCACGTGTGCCGCCACACCTGGGCGTCGCGGTTCATGCAGGCGGGCGGCGATCTGCGCACCTTGCAGACGCTCGGCGGGTGGAAGCGCATCGAGATGGTGATGCGCTACGCCCACAGCGATGAGGTTCACGCGGCGCAGGCCGTCGCGCGGATGGTGCCGCGTTCCCCACCCCCGTCCCCGCGCTAGTCCCCGCGCTCGTCGCGACGGCGCGCGTAACTGGGCGGAAAGTGAGGGCGATGCAAACCCGAGCGTAGGTCTTGCGGACCTGTGCTTAGATGCACGAATCATGGACGGCGGATCGGCTCGCTGGAGGGCGCTCGGCTTGCTGTCGCTGGCCGAGCTGCTGGCGCTCTCGCTCTGGTTCAGCGCCTCGGCGGTGCTGCCCGCGCTCTCCCGCGAGTGGGCCTTGGGCGACGGCGGGCGTGCGGGCCTGACCATCGCGGTGCAGGCCGGCTTCATCGTCGGCACCCTCGCCGCCGCGCTCGCCAACCTGCCGGATGTCCTGCCCCCCCGCGCGCTCATGATGTGGGGGGCGCTGGCCGGCGCGATCGCGAACGCGGTGCTGGCGCTGTGGGTGGAGCACCTCGGCCCCGCGCTCGTCCTGCGCTTTCTCACCGGCGTCTGCCTGGCCGGCACCTACCCGCCCGCGATGAAGATCGCGGCCACCTGGTTCCGCGAGGGACGGGGGCTCGCGATCGGGCTCCTGGTGGCCGCGCTGACCGTGGGCTCGGCCGCGCCGCATCTCATCCGCGGGTTCACCGATCTGCCCTGGCGCCACACCCTGCTCGCCGCCTCGATCCTCGCGGCGCTGGGGGCCCTCGCGGTCACCCTGGTCAGCGAGGGTCCGCATCGATTCCCGCCGGCCCGCTTCGATCTGCGCATGGCCACCGCGGTGCTGCGCGAGCGGGGCCCGCGGCTGGCCTGCTTCGGCTACTTCGGTCACATGTGGGAGCTCTACGCCATGTGGGCCTGGCTGGCCACCTTCCTGGCCGCGAGCCTCGAGGCCCGCGGCGGCGGGAGCTATGCGGGGCTCAACGCGAGCGCGGCCACCTTCGCCTGCGTGGGCCTGGCCGGCGGCCTCGGCGCCTGGGCGGGGGGCGCGCTCGCCGACCGCTGGGGGCGCACCACGCTGACGATGGCGGCCATGGCGGTGTCCGGCCTGTGCGCCGTGCTGATCGGCCTCACCTTCGGCGGCCCGCCGCTCGTGACCCTGCTGGTGGCGCTGGTCTGGGGCGTGACGGTGATCGCGGACTCCGCCCAGTTCTCCACCGCGGTGACCGAGCTGGCGCCCGCGGCTTATGTCGGCACCGCGCTCACCACCCAGACCTGCCTGGGCTTCGCCCTGACCATGGTCTCCATCTGGCTGATCCCGCCGCTCGTCGCCTGGGCCGGCTGGCGGTGGGCGTTCGCCATGCTGGCGGTCGGACCGGCCCTGGGGGTGGCCGCCATGGCGCGGCTGCGGGCGATGCCCGACGCCCGGCTCATGGCGGGCGGCCGGCGCTGAATCGTCCGCATCTCGGGTCGCCCCGGGGGCATCATAGGGGGCAGGAGGCGATCTTCCATGAAGACGATCAAGGCTCTCGTGCTCGCGACGGCGGCAGTCCTGGCGCTGGGGCCGGCGGTGATGCCGGCGCCCGCAGTGGCGGCCCCCACTCCGCAGGGCATCGATTCCCGGCTCCGGCTGGACTGGGAGGCCGGAACGAAGCGCAGCGGCAAGCCGGTGATCCAGGGCTACATCTACAACGACAACGGGCGGCCGGCCAGCGACGTCCACCTGCTGGTGGAGACGCTCGACGCCTCCGGCGCGGTGATCGCGAAGACGATCGGCTTCGTCCACGGCGTGGTCCAGTTCAACGACCGCGTCTACTTCGAGGTGCCGCTCAAGACGCCCGGCGCGTCCTACCGGGTCAGCGTGACCTCGTTCGACTGGAAGGGCGGGGGCGGCGGCGCGATGTAGGAGGTCACCTGAGCTCCGCTCAGGTGACTTTGCTGTACACGCCGGGGGGGATCACGCGGTAGATCGGGAGCGGCTGCGAGACGTTCTTGAAGCTGCGCTCGCCGAGGGACTCCAGCACGAAGAGTCCGGCGATGCGGTCGGCGGTCACCTGGCCCACCACGATGTCCCCGCCCTCCGCGGCGCCCGCGAACCGCGCCGCGATGTTGGTGGTGGGGCCGGTCGCGGTGAAGGTCCAGCGCTCCGACGCGGCGCCGCTCAGCTTGGTCGCGCCCACCAGCGCCTGGCCGGTGTTGATCCCCATGTGCAGCGCGATGCTCGGGAACACGCCTCCGTACTCCTCGTTCAGCGCGGCGGTCCTCTGCCGGATCGCGAACGCGGCCCGAGTCGCGTTCAGCGCGTGATCCTCGTCGCCCCCGCCCGGGCCGCGCGGCTGCTTCTGGAAGATCACCATGAGCCCGTCGCCCGCGGTCTCGTTCACGTCGCCGTGGTGCCGGCGGATGATCTCGAGGAAGCTCGAGAAGTAGGTCTGGACGAGCTGGTTCAGGCGCTTGGCCTCGAGCTGCTCGGAGAGCCGCGTGTAGCCCGCGATGTCGAGGAAGAGCACCGAGACCTCCTCGTTGCGCTTCTCGAGCGCGGTCGCGCTGGGGTCCCGCTCGAGCAGCTCCTTGACCGCGTCGGGCACGAACTTGGAGAGCTCGCCCTTGAGCTGCTCGAGCACCTCGAGGCGCTGCCGCGAGGCCTGCAGGTTCTCGAGCGCGGTGGCCAGCTCGGTATTGCGCGCGTCCAGGTCCTGCCGGGACCGCGCGAGGTGGCCGGTCATGTCGTTCAGGGCCGAGCCGAGCTCGGCCACCTCGTCGCCGGTGCCCGCGCGGGCCCGCACCGCGAAATCGCCCTCGCCGATGCGGCGGGCCACCGCGGCCAGCTCGTGGATCGGCCGCACCACCACGTGGCGCATCGCCACCGCCAGGACCGCCGCCGCCGCCACGATGGTCAGGAGACCGATCATGATCTGCCGGTTGCGCTGCATGCGCACCTCGGCCATCACCGGCTCCATCGAGGTGGCGGCCTGGATGACCGCGCGCACCTTGTGGTCCGAGCCGTGGCAGCCCTGGCAGCGCTCCTGGTTGGGGATCGGCTGGTACACCGTGAACATGGTGACGCCGTCGCGGGACTCGAGCGCCTCCTGGGTCTGCAGCGTCTCGAGCGCCCGGGTGAAGAGCGGCCCCGCCATGGTCCGCCCCGGCTCGCGGCGCATCTTCACGATCGAGGCCATCACGTCCTTGGAGAGCTCGGCCTCCTTGGACACCTCGCGGAGGGTGGCCAGGTCCGTGAAGGCCTCCACCCCGTTCCGGCGGTAGACGACCAGGCCCTGGACCAGCTTCGAGCTGCGCAGGTCGTCGATGAGGCCGCGGGTGATGTCGGGCCGCTCGGAGAGCATGGCGGTCTCGATGCTCGAGACCAGCGTGCCGATGAGCTGCCGCGCCGCCATCTTGTTCTGCTCGACGAGCAGCTCGCTCTCCCGCTTGATGGTGAGGAGGGTCGCGACCCCGAACCCGATGATGAGCACCAGGATGATCAGGACCGTGATCTTGGCGGTGAGCCGGACGCGCATCGGGGTCAGATCCGCGCGGCGCGCCCGGCCCAGTGGGGATCGCGGAGCTGGCGCTTGAGCAGCTTGCCCGCCGCGTCGCGCGGGAAGACGTCGTGGAAGGAGACCTCGCGGGGCACCTTGTAGCCCGCCATGTGCTCCCGGCAGAACGCGGTGATCTCGTCGCGGGTGAGCGTCTCGCCGTCCCGCACCTGGAGGGCGGCGTGCACCCGCTCCCCCCACTCCTCGTCGGGCACCCCGAAGACGGCGGCGTCGAGCACCTTGGGGTGGCGGTGCAGGACGTCCTCGATCTCGGCCGGGTAGATGTTGACCCCCGCGGAGATGATCATGTCGCGCTTCCGGTCGCAGATGTAGTAGAAGCGGTCCGCGTCCACGTAGGCCACGTCCCCGACCGTGTACCAGTCGCCCCGGCGCATCTTCTCGGTCGCCTCCGGATCGCGATAGTACTCGTCGAGGATGCCCGGGAACCGGCGCACGTAGAGCTCGCCCGGCTCCCCGGTCGGCACCGGGCGGCCGTCGTCGTCCAGCAGCGCGATCTCCTTGCCCGGCGCCGCGCGCCCGCACGAGCCCGGCTTGCGCAGCACGTCCTCCGGGCGCAGCACCGTGTTCACCCCGAGCTCGCTCGAGCCGTAGAACTCGTAGAGCGCGGGCCCGAAGCGGGCCATCACGCCCTCCTTCACGCGCATCGGGCACGGCGCCGCCGCCACGATGATCGCGCGCATCGAGGACACGTCGTAGCGCGCCTGGACCGGCGCGGGCAGGTCCACGATGCGCTTGAGCAGCGTCGGGGCCATGAAGGTGCTCGTGCAGCGGTGCCGCTCGATCTGGGCCAGGGCCTGCTCCGGGTCGAACTTCGGCATGATGACCACGGTGCCGCCCACCACGTGCGTGTAGAGCGCGAACCCGCCCGGCGCCGAGTGGTACATGGGCCCGGCCACCAGGTGCACGTGGGCCGGGTCGAGCAGATCCAGGGCCCGCAGGGTGTCCGTCAGGTCGTTCACGTCGAGCCCGCGCCGCAGGGCTCCCTTGGGCTTCCCGGTGGTCCCCCCGGTATAGATGATGGACGCGCCGACGCCGTCGCCCGCCCGGGCCTCCACCGGATCGGGCCGGCCCGCGGCGAGCACGTCATCCAGGTGTACGGCCCAGGGCCGCCGCTCGGATCCAAGCAGGACCCACCAGCGGACCTTCCCGGCCCGGGCGCGCACGCTCTCGACCATGGGCAGGAAGCGATCGCTCACCAGCACCGCGACCGCGTCCGAGTGGTCGAGGATGTACACCACCTCCTCGGCCACGAGCCGATGATTCATCGGCGCCGGGATCAGCCCCGCCGCGCGCGCGGCCGCCCCGGCCAGGTAGTGCTCGATCGAGTTCTCCGCGTAGACGATGACGTGGCCGCCGGGCGGCAGCCCCAGGCCGATGAGGCCGTGGGCCAGCCGGTTGCGCCGGGCGACGAGCTCCGCCCAGCTCCAGGCGCGCTCGCCTTCGAGGAGGGCCGGCTTCTCCGGATGCCGGGCGGCGTGCGCGGCGAGGACGTCCATCGCTCCCGCGTGTGTAGCATGAACGGGCGGGACCGGCAACGGGTCGCGCTTTCACGGGCCGCCCCGGGCGGGGTCACAGGGTAAGATGTCCGATCACGAGGAGGAGCCCATGGCGACCGATCGATCGTACGTGACCCACAACCAGACGCAGCGCGCGCGGCTCGAGCAGCTGGTGAGCACGCTCGGCGACCGCGAGCTCTCGCGTCCCCTCGAGGCGGGCTGGACGGTGGCGGGCCTGCTCGCCCACCTGGCCTTCTGGGATTACCGCATCGTGGCCCTGCTGGACGTCTGGGGCGCCGACGGGCGCGGGACGCCCCCGCCCCCGGAGAGCGCGGCGGACGTCGACTGGATCAACGACGCGGGGAAACCGCTCTGCCTGGGGCTGCCGCCGCGGGTCGCGGCGCGCCTGGCCGTCGAGGCGGCGGCGGCCGCGGATCAGCGCGTCGCCGCGCTGAGCGACGCCGCCCTCGCCGCCAATCAGGCCGCGGGCAGCCCGATCAGCGTGCTGCGCGCCGCGCACCGGCGCGAGCACCTGGACGAGATCGAGCGGGCGCTGGCGCGCGGCTAGGCGCCCGGACGTGCCCCCGGCGGGTCCCGGATCGCGGCTCCGCTTCATGGAGAACCGGGTCGGCGAGCCGGGCCTGGCGGTGGCGGTGATCCGCGGCGGCGACGTCGTCGCGCGTCGGTGCGTCGGCCTGGCGAGCCTCCCGTCGCGGATCCCGATCGGCCCGGACACCCGCTTCCACATCGTCTCGGTGTCCAAGACGTTCATGGCCGCCGCCATCCTCGTGCTCGCCTCGAGAGGCGCGCTCCGGCTCGACGACGACGTGCGCCGGCACCTCCCCGAGCTCCCCGCCGAGCTCTCCCGCCAGGGCCCGGTCACGATCCGGCACCTCCTGTCGATGACGAGCGGCCTGCGGGACGTCCTCGAGATCGAGCGCCTGCGCGGCGTCTGGCACTCGTCGCCGGCCGACCGCGACGCGCTGCTCGCGCTGGCCGGCCGGCAGACCGCGGTCAGCGCGCCTCCCGGCGCCCAGTACATGTACGCGAACGTCAACGCCCTCCTGCTCGACGAGGTCGTCGCCCGCGCGAGCGGCGGGCCCGCCGAGGCGTTCCGTCGCGGCGCGCTCTACGAGCCGCTCGGCCTCACCCGCACCGGCGCGCGTCCACACGACGGCATCGCGCTACCGGATCTCGCCGAGCCCTACGTCGGCGATGGAGCCAGCGGCTGGACGCGCGCCCGCGATCTCCTCGGCATCGCGGCTGATCCGCTCACCACCACCCTGGAGGATCTGACGCGCTGGCTGCTCGCCCTGCGGTCGGGCTCGATCGGCGGGGTGGAGGTGACCGCGCGGATGGCCGAGCGGGCGCGCGCGCGCGACGGCACGCCGCTCCACTACGGCCTCGGCCTGGCGATACGGCGCTATCGCGGCCTGACCGTGCTGTGCCACACCGGCAGCCAGCCGGGCTACAAGGCCCACCTCGCCTACGTGCCCGAGCGGGACCTCGGGGTGGTGGTCCTGTCGAACCGCGAGGACACGCGGCCGGCCGCTCTCGCGGCGGCGGTCATGGACGAGGCGATCGGGGAGCGCTTCCCGGCGCCGGACCCGGCCCGTGATGCCGGCCGGCGTCCCGGGGAGAGCGGCCTGACCGCCATCGAGGCCGCGGCGGTGCCGGGAGTCTACGTCGACTCCGAGACGGACGAGTGGGCGCGGCTCGGGCTCGAGGGCGACGTGCTCGTCGGCGACACGCTCGGCGATCCGTTCTTCCTGTATCCGGACGGTGACGGCGTGTTCCGGGACGGAGAGGACTACCGGGCGACCGTCCCGGTGGAGCTCCGCATGGAATTCGGCGCGGGCGCCGGCGACGTCACCTGTCGGGCGACCCTGGGCGGCCAGCGCGTGACCCTGCGAAAAGCCAGCCCTCCGGTCTACGGACCGGAGGCGCTCCGCGGCTTCGCCGGGCGATACGAGAATGCCGAGATCGCGAGCCGGCACACGATCCGGGTCGAGGGCGGGGCGCTACGGGTCGCCTACGGCCCCGGAGAGAGCCGCGACCGCGTCTTCCCGATGGAGCCGGTCGCACCCGACGTGTTCCTCGTCCGGCCGGCCGCGCCCGGCATCGCGTACCGACACGTGTTCCACTTTCACCGGGACGGGACGGGCGCGGTGGCGCGCGCGGTCGTCACGATGGAGCGACTGAAGGGCATCAGCCTCCGGCGCTACCAGCCCGCGTAGATGCCCTCGCGCGTGGTCGGGGCGGTGCCGCGCGTCCGGTCCCACTGCTTCTGCATCAGCACCTGATAGAGGCCGATCGACCCGCCCGCGAACGCGACCGACGAGCACGTGAGGTAGAGCAGCCAGGTGCGGTACACCTGCTCGCCCACGATCGCGCGCGCCTCGTCCGCGCGCGCCTTCAGGCGCTCCGCCCACTCGCGGCACGTGCGCGCGTAGTGCGGCCGCAGGTTCTCCAGATCCAGCAGCTCCCAGCCCGCCCGCTCCATCTCGGTGAGGGTCTCGGTCACGCCGGAGAGATCCCCGTTCGGGAACACGTAGCGGTACAGGAAGTCGGTCTGGCTGGTGCGCTTCCAGTGGAACTCGTGGTGGATGCCGTGGTTGAGGTAGAGTCCTCCGTCCACCAGCATCTCCTTCACCCGCCCGAAGAACGCCGGGTAGTTCGGGATGCCCACGTGCTCGATCACCCCGATCGCCGCGATCTTGTCGTAGCGCGCGTCGGGGGGCAAGTCGCGCACGTCGCGGTACTCGACCAGGCACCGGCCCTCGAGCCCTTCCCGCTTGATCCGCGCCGCGGCCCACTCCGCCTGCGCCTTCGAAAGGGTGACGCCGTGGGCCCGGACGCCGTAGTGCTGGGCGGCCCAGATGCTGAAGCCGCCCCAGCCGCAGCCGATGTCGAGCACCCGCTCGCCCGGCTGCAGGCGCAGCTTGCGGCAGACCAGGTCGAGCTTGTCCTCCTGCGCCTGCTCGAGCTTGCCGTCGGGCTCGCGGTAGTACGCGCAGGTATAGACCATCAGCGGATCCAGGAAGAGCGCGTAGAAGTCGTTCGAGACGTCGTAGTGATGCGCGATCGATCGGGCGTCGTGCTCCTTGGACCGAGCCTGTGTCATGGCGCCACCTCTCGCATGCCGAAGATGGAATCGAACACGATGCGACGGCGCGCCGACTCCGAGCCGAGGACCACCCGCACCCCGAGCCGGGCCAGCGCGTCCGGGAAATTCGAGAGCTTCCGCCGAAGCCAGCCGATCTCGCCGGGACCGTAGCGCGCAACGATCTGCCCCGCGTACCCGTCGAGCGGGGTGCCGTGGCGGATCAGGGCGGTCACCGCCTCCGCGGCCAGCCGGCCGCTCCGGATGGCGGGGCCGATCCCCTCGCCCGACAGGTCGCGGGCGAGCCCGGCCGCGTCGCCGATCAGGCAGAAGCGGCGGCCGGACAGGCGCCGCGGCGCGTGCCGCCGCACCACGTAGGCGTGCCCCTTGAACGGCTCCAGGGGCAGCCCGTCGGGCAGCCGTCCCGAGGCGCGCAGGCCGGCCAGCAGGGCGTCCCGCCGGCGCGGCAGGCTGCCGTCACTGCCCTGGGTGCACCCCACGCCGATATTGAT
>DATFGS010000695.1:0-1691 GCA_035249225.1 Candidatus Methylomirabilota bacterium
AGGTACGGGATCTGGTGCTTCCACATGCGGCTGTGGACGACGACCTGACACGGCGGCAGCAGGAACAGATCGCGCGCGCCGCTGCCGGTGACCTGGTAGAAGATCCTCGCGTCGGGCCGGTGCACGTACATGGTCGCCTCAGGCCTCCCGGCCCCGTCGGGCCATCTCGTAGCGGACGAGCGCGGCGCCCCCGCGAATGGTGGCGCGCTTGTCGGTCGTGACGAATCGCACCGCGGTCGCGGCGAGCGGCGCGGCGAGCGTCCGGTGCCGCGCCCGCTGCATGATGTCCTCCCGCAGGAGAGCCAGCGAGGTGACGACGCCCCCGGTGATCACGATCACCTCGGGGTTCAGCAGGCTCACGAGCGCGCCGATGCCCATGGCGAGCGCCTCGCACGCCTCGTCGACGAGCGCCCGGGCGAGCGGATCGCCGGCCGCCGCCGCGGCGTAGAGGATCTCCGCGGTGACGGGCCCGCCGGGGCCGCCGGCCGGGCCGAGCACGGAGCCGGGATGCTCCGCGAGCCGGTCCCGGACGCGGTTCCCCACGAAGCCACCCGCCAGATAGATCCCGAGGCAGCCGATTCCTCCGCAGGCACAGCGCGGACCGTCGCGGTTCACCGAGAGGTGGCCGATCTCGCCCGCGGCTCCGGCGTGGCCGCGGATGAGCGTGCCGTCCAGGATGACCCCCGCGCCGACCCCGGTGCCGATCGCGATCGTGACGATCGACGACGCGCCACGCCCGGCGCCGAACATCCATTCGGCGAGCGCGAGGGCGTTGACGTCGTTGTCCACGAAGACGCGGTGCCCGGTGCGCTCGCCGAGCACGCTCGGCAAGGGAACGTCGTCCAGCTCGGGAAGCCACGCCCCCGGCGTCCACCGGAGCGCCCCCTTCTCGACGTCGATAAGGCCGGGCAGGCCGATACCGATGCCCGACACCCGAAGCCGGCGGCGCTCGGCCGAGACCAGGACGTCGTCGACCAGGCGGGTCATGGTGTCCAGCGCGTTCCCGCCGGCCGCCGGCGCCTGGATGGCCTCGACGACGGCGCCGTCGCTCCCACAGACCAGCCCGGCCGAGATCGTGGAGGCCCCGACGTCCACCGCGACGACGTGATCGGTCAGCATCATGGGCAGCAGGAATGGCAAGCGGCGTGCCAGTGGAGAATCCTCGGAAATCGGCGGGTGCGACGGTCGCGGGTGCAAGGTCGCCTTGCGGGTCGCGGGGCGTCACGCCGCAAGTGGCCGTCCGGGCGTGGCCCGCCGGCCGCAAGGCGACCTTGCAGCCCACGTCGGTCAGCGTGCAAGCCCGCGATGCGCATCGCCCCCCTGTGCCCGTCTTCGCGTCCCCTCCCGGCTAGGGGCTCGACCAGAGAGTGCGGCGTCAAGTAGCCGAAATCAAGAGCGCCGCGAGTACGCGGGCCCACGCGGGCACGCCGCTTGCTCGGCCAGGCAGCCGGCTCCATTCAACTCACACCAGGAGGATCGGCCATGTATCGTCTCATTCCCGCGGTCTTGATGCTCGTCACGCTCTGCAGTCTGCCCGCGCTCGCGCAGCAGCACCAGCACGCCGTCGCGATGCCGGAAACCCTCAAGTGGGTCGAGCCCCCGGTCCTGCCGGGCGCGCGGCTCGCGGTGGTGCAGGGCGACCCCAGCAAGGAAGGACTCTTCGTGTACCGGCTCAAGATGCCCGCGAACTA
>DATFGS010000696.1:0-3112 GCA_035249225.1 Candidatus Methylomirabilota bacterium
GGCATGGGCTTCACCTGGGAGTTCGATTGCCATCTCCACTACCGGCGCGCCAAGCTCACCGGCCTCATGCTGGGCAGCGCCCGGCGCTGGAAGGATCTGCTCGTCACCCGGCTCGAGGCCGGGGCGGCGTAGGAGCGCACCGTGGACTTCGACGACACGAGGGAAGAGGCGGCGTTTCGGTCGGAGGTGCGGCAGTGGCTCGGCGCCCACGCCGAGCCCAAGCGAGGAGCCTTCGAGACCTGGCAGAGCCGCTATCCCGGACGCGACGGCTGGGACGGGCTCGAGCGCGCCCAGGCCTTCCAGCGCAGCAAGGCGGAGGCGGGCTTCGCGGCGCTGCACTGGCCGGCCGAGTGGGGCGGCCGCGCGCTGCCTCCGATCTACCAGGTGATCTACGCCCAGGAGGAGTCGCGGTTCCTCGTCCCGCGCGGATACTTCGAGATCGGCCTCGGCATGTGCATGCCGACTCTCTTCGCCTACGCGACCGACGAGCAGAAGAAGCGGTACGCGCCGGCCGCCCTCCGCGGCGATGAAGTCTGGTGCCAGCTCTTCTCCGAGCCGGGCGCCGGCTCCGACCTCGCGGGCCTGCGGACCCGCGCCCAGCGCGACGGCGACGACGACTGGGTGATCAACGGCCAGAAGATCTGGACCTCGGGCGCGCACTGGGCCGACTGGGCGATCCTGGTCGCGCGCAGCGATCCGAAGACGGCCAAGCACAAGGGCCTCACCTTCTTCTTCCTGTCCATGAAGTCCCCGGGCATCGAGACCCGGCGCATCAAGCAGATCTCGGGCGCCTCTCACTTCAACGAGGTCTACTTCACCGACGTGCGCATCCCGGACACCCAGCGGCTCGGCGCGGTGGGGGCGGGCTGGGGCGTGGCCATCACCACGCTCATGAACGAGCGCCTCACCTCCGGCGACCTGCGCGGCCCCGACTTCGAGGAGATCTTCGGCCTGGCCCGCGCCACCCAGCTCGAGGACGGGCCGGCCATCGCCAATGCGGCGGTGCGCGAGCGGCTGGCCGACCTCTACGTGAAGACGCAGGGCGTGCGGCTCACCCGCTTCCGCACCATGACCGCGCTCTCGCGCGGCGAGACGCCCGGCCCCGAGAACTCCATCGGCAAGCTCGTCAACGCGCCCAAGGCGCAGGACATCGCGTCGTTCGCGATGGACCTGCTCGACATGGGCGGCGTGGTCATGGACAAGGACACGGCGCCGCTGCGGGCCGCCTTCCAGGAATCGCTGCTCTCCACGCCGGGCGGCCGCATCGCGGCGGGCACCGACGAGATCCTGCGCAACATCATCGCGGAGCGCGTGCTCGGCCTGCCCCAGGACGTGCGCGTGGACCGCGATCTGCCCTTCGACCAGCTCCCCACGAGCAGGTAGCTCTCCCCCGCCTAGCGTAGGGGCTCGTCCGGTCCCACCACGCGGACCGAGATGCGGACGTTGAACGGCACCGCCCGTCCCTGAAGGCCGGGGCCGCTCCCGCCGTACTGGAACTCGTCGGCACCGATATAGCCGGCGGTCGGGGTGTAGACGACGATGTTCGGCTGGACGATTTCGAGCCGGCCCTGCGCCGGCGCCTGGTGGACCTCCAGGCGGCTCGTCGCGACACGCTGCTCGGGAATCGAGAAGTTCACGATGCGGCACGCGCGCCCGCCGCGCACGGTCATGACGCCGGTCGCGCCGCCGACCGCGGTGGCCCCGCGCCCGATGGAAACGACGCACCGGCCGGCCTGGGATTCCTGGGCGAGCGCGGTCGGGCCGAGCGCGGCCGTCGCGAGCAGCGCGGCGACGGCCACCGCCGGCCCGACCCGCATGGATCAGCTCGCGGCGGGAGGCTGCGCGATCACGTCCTCGTAGCGGTGGCGCCGGGTGATGAGCTTGGAGTGCTGGAAGACGTCGAGCGCGACCTCGAAGGCGGGCCGGGTGATCTCGACGTGCGGCGTCCAGCAGCCCAGCTTCTGGTAGTAGCCGATCGTCGCGGCGAGCACCGCCGGGTCGATGTCGGGGAAGAACGACGCCTCCGCCTTCGCGACCTCCGCGGCGGGCGTGGCGAGCAGCCAGGCGCGGGCCTTGCGGTAGGCCCGCATGAACCGCCGGGCCGCGTCGGTGCCGAGCCAGGCGCGCGTGGCGGCCAGGCTCGAGAAGGCCACCGGCCCGATGGCCTGACCGACCGAGGCGACGACGTGGCCGGCCCGGTCGTGCTCGAGCTGCTGGGGCGCTGGCCCCTGCTGGTGGATGTAGTCGCCCTCGCCCTTGCGGAACGCCGCGTCCATCTGGTCGCTCGGCACGTTCACCGCCTGGATGCTCGCGAAGTCGAGGCCGCTCTTGTGACAGGCGTACTTGAACATGGCCATCGGCTGGCCGCCGTGGTCGACCAGGACGCGCTTGCCCTTCAGCTTGTTCCACGAGAACGCGGGGTCGGCCGCGCGGCCGGTCAGGAAGAAGCCGTCCATCTCGTTGATCTGGGCGAAGTGCACCGCGGGCGGGGCCTGGCCCTTCTCGAGCGGCCCGAAGCCCTGGGACGGCGCCGACTGGCACACGTGCACGGTGCCCGCCACGACCCCGTCGATGGCCGACTTGCCCAGCGGCGCGATGGAATGCTTCGGCGCGAACCCCTCCTGCTGCAGGAAGCCGCCGGCGATCGTGGCGATCAGCGGGGAATAGAACGCGGAGAAGCGGGTGAACTGGATGCTGATCTCGTCGCTCATGCCCTGCCCCCCGGGGTTATACTCGACGGCACCATGGCCACCACCAAGCGCCCGACCGACGCCGATCTGAAGAGCCGTTTGACCCCGGAACAATACAACGTCACCCAGTGCAGCGCCACCGAGCCGCCGTTCCGGAACGAGTTCTGGAACCATCACGAGGCGGGCATCTACGTGGACGTGGTGACCGGAGAGCCGCTCTTCTCCTCGCTGCACAAGTTCGACTCCGGCACCGGCTGGCCGAGCTTCGATCGGCCGCTCGAGGCCGAGACCATCAAGGAGCACGCCGACAGCTCGCACGGCATGCGCCGCGTCGAGGTTCGCTCCGCGGAGGGCGACTCCCACCTCGGGCACCTCTTCCCGGACGGCCCGGCGACGACCGGCCTGCGCTACTGCATCAACTC
>DATFGS010000697.1:0-2974 GCA_035249225.1 Candidatus Methylomirabilota bacterium
CATGAGGGAGACCGCCTCGCCGAGCAGGAAGATCTGCACCTCGTGACCCGCCTCGGCGAAGGCGATGGCGTGGTGGAAGGCAAACGCCGCCTGCGTCGGATCGGCCGATCCCCAGGCGCTCTTGATGAGCACTCTCATCCCATGGCCCTCGGGCCTACGATCGTGACGGAACGGTCGACACCTGCCGCGAGCGTCAGCAACCCCGCGAGGGTCCTCATCGACGGAAGATCGTGGGCCTCGACGGACCGCCTGTCAAGCCGGTCCCGCGGACGCGGCCACCTAGGGCACGCGCAGGAGCTTGCGGAAGTCCTCCAGCTCCTGCCCGGGGACCTCCGGGTGCGCGCGCACCTTCGCGTACACGTCGGCGGGGTTGTCCTCGATGGCGCGGCTCACCTTGGAGAAGACCCGCAGGAGCTGGCGGGCCTCGCGGTCGGCCTTCTTCTGCACGAGGGAGCCGCCCATGCGGCCGATGGCGCGGATCACCGCGCTGTCGATCTGCACGAACGAGGTGAGCACGGTGGCCACCTGCTGGCGGCCCTGCGGGGCGGGCTGGAACTTGTAGGACAGCGCCACCACCGCGCGGCCCTTGATGTCGGGCAGGGCCGACTGGTAGGCGCCCTGGGCGCGCATGAGGCGCAGCCCCGGCTCCGCGTGGGCGAGGGCGAACGTGCCCTTCACGCCCCAGCCGTCGTCGAGCCAGAGCGAGCCGGCCTCCCGCCAGATCTTGTAGCGGGCGGCCTTGAGCGCTCGGGTGACGTGACTGGCGAACTCGGGGTGATCGAGCAGGTACTCGAAGATCTCGGGGCGGACGACGTAGGGCTCGAACTCCATCCGGGTGGAGGCAAAGGCCCGCTTGACGACCTCCTCGAAGTGATGGCGCTCCTTCGGGGGCAGCTGCGGCGGCAGCGGCAGGGTCGGCTGCGCTGCGGCCGGACCACCGGCGACGAGCAGCGCGCAGAGGCCCAGCCGCGCGACGACGGTGAAGCGGCGACGGGACAGCGGGCGCGGGCGCGCGCCGGCTACCAGCCGATGGCGTGGGCGCCGCGGCGTGGGTCGGCTCCGCCCAGGCGCACGCCGTCCTTGCCCACCACCGAGGCGCAGACCGCGCCCGCGCGCCAGTCGTAGTCGGGCCAGTCGGTGATGAGGTGACCGAGCTTCGCCAGCTCCGCGCGCGTCTCGGGGGCGATGCGGGCCTCGACGTCGACACGACCCGGCGAGTTGGTGTGGGGCCAGAACGAATCGGGGAAGCTGCGGGTGGCCAGCCGCGGAGCCTCCACCGCCTGCTGGGGCGCCATGCCGTAGGCCACCATGTTGAGCAGCACCTGCAGCATCGCCTGCTGCTGCACGTCGCCGCCGGGCGTGCCGAAGGCCATGAACGCGCGGCCGTCACGCAGCACGAGCGACGGCGCCGGCGTGAGCCGCGGCCGCTTGCCGCCCATCACCTCGCTCGCGTGGCCGGGCACGAGCCAGCCCTGCGAGCCGCGGGGCGAGACCACGCAGCCCACCCCCGGGATCACCGGCGAGTCCACCCCGCCCGGATCGCTGGGCGTGGCCGAGAAGGCGTTGCCGTCCGCGTCGATCACGGAGACGTACGACGTATCGAGCGTGCCCGCGTGCGAGGGCGCGCCCACCTTGGAGCCGGTGGCGTGCCCGTTGCGCACCGCGGCCTTGCCCTCCGGGTCGCCCGGCGGCGGCATCTCGGGCCAGGCGCGATCCTCACGGATGAGGCCGCGGCGCAGGTCCGCGTAGGCCTTCGAGAGCAGCGCCTCGGCCGGAACCTTCACGAAGCGCGGGTCGCCGTAGTAGGCCTCGCGGTCCGCGAAGGCCAGCTTCATGGCTTCGATCAGGATGTGGAGCGCGCGCGGGGTGTTGTGGCCGAGCGCGGGCCAGTCGTAGGGCTCGATCAGGTTCAGCATCTGGAGGAAGACCGGCCCCTGGCACCAGAATCCGCAGGCCGCGACCTCGTAGTCGTGGAAGGTGGTCTTGAGCGCGGGCGCGACCTCGGCCTGGAACCCGGCCAGGTCCTCGAGCGCCATGAGCCCGCCCTCGCGGGCGTGGTAATCCACGATGCGCCTGGCGATGTCGCCCTTGTAGAACGCGTCGCGCGCGGCGCGGATGGCGCCGGCGCGGCCGCGGCTACGCGAGCGCACCTCGGCGGCGACCATCTCCTTGATCGTCGCGGCCAGCTCCGACTGCACGAAGAGCTGCCCGGCCGCGTGCGGCTTGCCGCCCGGCAGGAAGATCTTGGCCGAGGTGGGGAAGCGCGCGTACCGCTCGGCGTTGTTGGCCATCGTGGAGGCCGAGAAGGCCGAGGTGGGGAAGCCGTGCTCCGCGCACTCGAGCGCCGCCGACACCGAGTCGGCGAACGAGCGCGTGCCCCAGCGCTCGAGCGCGACGCACCAGGCGTCGGGCGAGGCGGGCACCACCGTGCGCAGCAGGCCGATCGGGATGTCGCCCGCGTGCTGGGTGCGGAAGAGCTCGGCGCTCGCGCGGCGCGGATAGGGACCGACGCCCGAGACCTCGAAGGTCTCGCCGGTCGAGGCCAGGTGCACCAGGATCGGCGCCACCCCCGCGAAGCTCACCATGTCGGGATGCACCACTCCCAGCATGAAGCCCGCGGCCACGCCCGCGTCGATCGCGTTGCCGCCCTCGGCCAGCACGCGCGCGGCCGCCTGCGCCGCGAGCGGATGCCCGGCCGCCACCATCCATTTCCGCCCCATCACCTGCGTCATCGGGCCCGAGCCCGCCGCCGCGGCGCTACGCTGGTACTGCGCGGAGTCGAGTGTCATGGCGCGTATGCTAGCATACCGCGCGCTTCCACCGTGGCGCGCACGAGGTCACTCGATCAGCTGGTCCGCCCGCTGCAGGAGCGACTGCGGGATCGTCAGACCGAGGGCCCTGGCGGTCTTGAGGTTGATCACCAGCTCGAAACTCGTGGGCTGCTGGACCGGCAGATCGCCCGGCTTCGCACCCT
>DATFGS010000698.1:0-2361 GCA_035249225.1 Candidatus Methylomirabilota bacterium
AGCACCCCGAGCTGCTCGGCCTTGGCCCAGAACGGGTGGAACTTCGGGTCGCTGATCTCCTCGCCGTTGACGCTGCCGCCGATGGCGGCCCCCCGCAACCCGTGCTTCTTCACGCCCTCCTCGAGCTGCTCGGCGGCCAGATCCGGGTGCTGGAGGGCGACGGTGGCGAAGGCCACGAAGCGGTCGGGATGCGCGGCGCACGCCTCCGCGAGCTTCTCGTTCTGGACGCGGATGACCTCCCGGGCGAGGTCGCGGTCCGCTTTGTACCAGTATGGGTTGATGCTGAGCGCCTCCACGTCGATGCCCTGCTCGTCCATCGCGCGCAGGCGATCCGACGCCTGCGTCGCCACGTGGAGCAGCGGCGGCAGGGCCGTGCCCGGCGCGCCGATCTTCAGGTTCATCAGCGCGAGGGCCTCGGGCACCGCGCAGTGCGCGTGCACGTCCACGGTCTTGACGCGCCGCCCGGCCACCACCACCTCGCGGCGCCGCGCCTTGGCCCGCGCGGGCGCGGCGGCCAGCAGGCCGCAGCCCACGAATGCGAGCCCGGCCAGGCCGCCCGCGCCGATCTGGAGAAAGTCCCTTCGTGTGGTCATGGCGATCTCCTCCGTCGTTCAGGGTCGGCCAGCATCGTCGCTCCGACCGGCCCCGTCCGCAAGCCTCCCGGGTCTATCGGACGACGGAGGCGGGAACGGACGCTTCACCGGGGCAGCGGCTGCGATCTCCCTTCCGGCACTCGTCCATGTCTCTCTTCACACACCCGGTCACCAGCACCACCGCGACAATAGAAGCGATCACGATCCTCATGGTCCCCTCCATGTTGAGTCACCCTTGATCCGGGTGGTAAATTCTAGGTTATTCGATCCTGAGCGTGGGACCCACGGGGGCAGCGCATGGCACTGCAGGATCTGGTCGGCGTGCACGTACTGGTCGTCGAGGACACGGATGACTCGCGCGAGGTCCTCCGCCTCGCCCTGGAGTATTGCGGAGCGCTGGTCACCACCGCTGAATCCGCCGAGAGGGCCAAGCGTATCCTGGAGACTCTCCAGCCGCATGTCCTCGTGACCGACATCGCGATGCCGGATGATGGGCTCGAGCTGATCCGGGAAGTGAAGGCGGTTGCCCGGACGAAGGGGCTCCACATTCCCACCATCGCGATCACCGCCTTCCGGCATCGGCGCGAGGAGCTCCTGGCCGAAGGCTTTGCCGAGCTCCTGGAGAAGCCGCTGGATCCGATCGCGCTCTGTGGCGTGGTCCGGCGGCACGCCCGGCTCCAGACGTAGATCAGTCGGCGAGCTGGTCGCCCGCCCGGCCGACCACGCTGGCGACCGTCGCCAGGAGCTCGGCGGGCTCGACCGGCTTCGCGACGTGGGCCAGGAAGCCGGCCCGCAGCGCGCGGGTCCGGTCCTCGGAGCGTGCGAAGGCGGTGAGGGCGATCGCGGGCAGGTGGCCGCCCGGCGGCGGGCCGAGGGTCCGGAGCCGCCGCAACAGCTCGTAGCCGTCCACGTCGGGCATGCCGATATCGCTCACGAGGACGTCCGGCCGCGCGTCCTCCACCGCACGGAGCGCCTCCGCGGCGGAGCCGACGGTCGACACGTCGGCCTCGCAATCCTCGAGGACGCGCTTGATCATGTCGCGCGCGTCGGGCTGATCGTCCACCACCAGCACCTTGATGCCGGACAGGTCCGGGGGCCGGAAGAGCGGCGAGGTCGCCGAGCGCCCCCGGGGATGGAGCCGCTGGCCGCCGCCGTCCCGCTGCACGACCGTGAGCGGGAGACACACCGTGAATGTCGCGCCCTGTCCCTCGCCGGCGCTGGCCGCGCGCACCGAGCCGCCGTGCAGCTCGACCACGTGCTTCACGATGGACAGCCCCAGGCCGAGCCCGGGGGCGGACCGCGTGCGCGAACCCTTCTCCTGCCGGAACCGGTCGAACACGTGGGGGAGGAACTCGGGCTTGATGCCGACACCGGTGTCGGCCACCGCGATCTCGATGTGCGAGTTCACGCGCTCCAGCACCACCTGGATCCGGCCGTCCCGCGCGGTGAACTTGATCGCGTTGGAGAGGAGGTTCCACACCACCTGCTGCAGCCGGCCCGGGTCGCCGTTGACCGGGCCCGCCCCCGGATCGAGCAGGGGGCTGAGCCGGATGCCCTTGGCCTCGGCGGCCGGCTTCACCGTCTCGATCGCCGCCTCGATGAATGCGGTCGGATCGACGGACTGGATGTCGAGCCGCATCTTGCCGGAGATGATGCGGCTCATGTCGAGCAGGTCCTCGATGAGCTGGATCTGAGCGCGCGCGTTGCGCTCGATGACCTCGAGCCCCTGCTGGTTCTGCGCGGCGGTCATCGCGCCGGTCCGCAGGAG
>DATFGS010000699.1:0-12096 GCA_035249225.1 Candidatus Methylomirabilota bacterium
GGCGAGGTCGGGCGCGCGGTCAACTCCACCCTCGATCTCGAGACGGTGCTCACGACGATCGTGGCCCGCGCGGTGCAGATCTCCGGGATGGACGGGGGCGTGGTGTTCGAGTACGACGAGAGCGCCGAGGAGTTCACCCAGCGGGCGGCCGCCGAGACCGGAGGCGTGCTCGCCCGGGCGCGCCGGGGAGTCCGGTACCGCAAGGGGGAGGGTGCGCTCGGGCGCACCGCCATCACGCTGGAGCCGGTCCAGGTGCCCGACATCACGGTGCCGGGGGCCTACGAGAGCCGCATGCGCGAGAACCTGATCGCATCCGGCATCCGGGCGGTGCTCGCGGTGCCGATGGTGCACCAGGGACGGCTGCTCGGCTGTCTCGGCGTGACGCGCAACCGACCCGGCGACTTCCCGGAGGACACCGTCGAGCTGCTGCGCACCTTCGCGACGCAGTCGGCCCTGGCCATCCAGAACGCCCGGCTCTTCCACGAGATCGCGGACAAGAGCCGTCAGCTGGAAACGGCCAGCCGCCACAAGTCCGAGTTCCTCGCCAACATGTCCCACGAGCTGCGCACCCCGCTGAACGCGGTGATCGGCTTCTCGGAGGTGCTGCTCCAGCGGATGTTCGGCGAGCTCAACGACAAGCAGGACGAATACCTCAAGGACATCTACGCCTCCGGCCAGCACCTCCTGTCGCTGATCAACGACATCCTCGACCTCTCCAAGATCGAGGCCGGCCGCATGGAGCTGGCCCCCGCTCCATTCCATCTGCCGGGCGCCCTGGAGAACGCGGTCACGCTGGTCAGGGAGCGCGCCGCCCGCCACGGCATCGCCATGCAGGTCGAGCTCGATCCGCGCCTGGGCGAGTTCGTGGGGGACGAGCGCAAGGTCAAGCAGGTCGTGCTCAACCTCCTCTCCAACGCGGTGAAGTTCACCCCCGAGGGAGGCCGGATCACGCTGACCGCCGTCCGGCGGGACGGCGTGGTCGAGATCGGCGTCAGCGACACCGGGGTCGGGATCGCCCTCGAGGATCAGGCGACCATCTTCGAGGAGTTCCGCCAGGTCGGCAGCGACGAGCGGAAGCGCGAGGGCACCGGCCTCGGCCTCGCCCTCGCCAGGAAGTTCGTCGAGCTGCACGGCGGCCGGCTCTCGGTGGAGAGCGAGGCCGGCCGCGGGTCCACCTTCACCTTCACGCTCCCGGTGGCGTGACGGAAAGCGCTCCCTTCTCCCCGCGGGCCGCGGCGGTTACACTGCGCGGATGGACCAGACCAGCGACCTGATCGGCAGCTCGCCCCGCCGCGTGGAAGACCGCCGCCTCCTCCTGGGCGCCGGCCGGTATCTCGACGACATGACCCGCGAGGGCCTGCTCCACCTGGGCGTGGTGCGAAGCCCCCACGGCCACGCCCGCGTCCGCGCGATCGACACGCGCGAGGCGCGGGCCCTGCCCGGCGTCGTCGCGGCGTGGAGCGCCGCCGATCTGCCCGAGGCCGCGCGGCCCATCCTGGCCTCGGCCGACGGCGTGCACAAGGGCCGGCCCTTCGCGGCGCGCGTGCTCGCGGGCGACGTCGTCCGCTACGTGGGCGAGTGCGTGGCGGTGGTGGTGGCCGACGATCCCTATCGCCTGGCGGATGCGATCGAGCGGGTCGCGGTCGACTACGAGCCCCTGCCCGCCGTCATCTCGTCGGAGGAGGCGCTGGCCTCCGGGACGCGCCTGCACGCGGACTGGCCCGACAACGCCGCGCTGATCGCGCGTGGAGGCATGGGCGACGCCGAGCGGGCGCTCGCCGCCGCCGACGTGGTCGTGAGCGAGCGCTTTCGCCACGCGCGTCTCGCCGCGGTGTTCATCGAGACGCGCGGCGCGCTCGCCTATCGCGACGCGGACTCCGGCCGGCTCGTCCTCTGGTCCTCCACGCAGAACCCCTACTCGGTGCGGGACGCGGTCGCGCGCATCGTCGGCGTGCCCGCCGAGGAGGTCCGCGTGCTCACGCCCGACGTGGGGGGCGGCTTCGGGCCCAAGGGCGCGCCGTACCCGGAAGAGGCCCTGGTCGCCCTCGCCGCGCTCCGGCTGGGACGCCCGGTGAAGTGGGTGGAGAGCCGGCGCGAGGACTTCCAGGCGAGCGGCCACGACCGCGAGCAGAGCCACCAGGTGAAGATCGGCTTCGGCAAGGACGGCGTCATCGCCGGCATCGACGCGAGCTTCCTGGCCGACGTGGGCGCCTATCCCGCCCAGGGCAACGGCCTGACGCTCAACACCGTGAACCACCTGCCCGGGCCGTACCGGGTCGCCCACTACCGCAATGTCGGCACGAGCGTCGTCACCAACAAGACGCTCAACATGGCCTATCGCGCGGCCGGCCGGCCCGAGGCCACCTTCGTGATGGAGCGCCTCATGGACATCGGCGCGCGCCGCCTGGGCCTCGACCCCGCGGAGATCCGCCGCCGCAACCTGGTGCGGCCCGCCGAGATGCCGTACCGGCCGGGCCTCACCTACAAGGACGGCGTGGCGATCGCGTACGACCCGGGCGACTTCCCCGCCACCTTCGAGCGCGCGCTCGCGCTGCTCGGCTACGACGACTGGCGCCGCCGCCAGGCCGCCCAGCCGAAGGACGCCACGCATCGCATCGGGGTCGGCCTCGCGTGCTATGCCCAGGGCACCGGGCTCGGCCCCTTCGAGGGGTCCACCGTGCGGGTGGACCCGTCCGGGAAGGTCTACGTGCTGATCGGCGTCGCCGCCCAGGGCCAGGGCCACGCGACCACGCTCGCCCAGATCTGCGCGCAGGAGCTGGGCGCGGCGTTCGAGGACGTCATCGTCGAGGCGGGCGACACCACGCTCTTCCCCTTCGGCATGGGCACCGGCGGCAGCCGCGTGATGGTCAACGCCGGACCCGCGGTCGCCAGCACCGCGCGCGCGGTGCGCGAGCGGGCGGCCCTCGTCGCGTCCGAGCTGCTCGAGTGCGCGCCCGCCGACGTGCGCATCGAGGCGAGCCGCGCCTTCGTCACCGGCATGCCCGACCGCACCGTGCCGCTCGGCCGGCTCGCCCAGGCCGCGGTGCGCTCCCGCGGCCTGAAGGCCACCGGCGAGCCGGGGCTGCACGCCTGCACCTACCACTACCCCGACACCGTCACCTGGGCCTTCGGCACGCACGCCGCCGCGGTGGAGGTGGATCTCGAGACCGCCGCGGTGCGCCTGCTCGGCTACGCGGTGGTCCACGATCCCGGCCGCGCCATCAATCCCATGATCGTGGAGGCGCAGCTGCAGGGCGGCGCGGTCCAGGCGATCGGCGCGGGGCTTATGGAGGCCGTCGTCTACGGCGAGGGAGGCCAGCTCCTCTCCGGCAGCCTCATGGACTACGCGGTGCCCCGCGCCGACGACCTGCCGTCGATTCCGGTCGCGCTCACCGAGCACCGGTCGGCGATCAACCCGCTCGGGGTCAAGGGCGTGGGCGAGAGCGGGGCCATTCCCGGCGCCGCCGCCATCGCGAACGCGGTGGAGGACGCGGTCGCCCATCTGGGCGTCACCGTGCGGGAGGTCCCGGTTACTCCGACCTACCTGCACTCCCTGCTCGACGAGGCGCGCGCGGGAGCGCGCTGAGCCTCCTCAGGGAGCTCGAAGAACCGGCGGGGCGTTTCCGGGCGGGTTCGTTCGCTTCGCCATGAGCCGAGCGGCGAGGACGGAGACGATGACGATCACGGAGAGGGCCGGCCAGCGAAGCGCCAGGCGCAGGATCCCGGCCGCCGCGATGCGACTCATCAGACCACCGCCTCCGGCCCGCGCTGTCTGGAAGCCAGACAGGCCAAGGGCGTCGATGCTATCCAGGATGTGCTGCCGGATCGCCCGGGCGAGAACGTTCATGGGCTTTCGCGGGCATCGGCCGCCGATCCTCCCGCACGGACTCGCTCTCGAGCGCCCCCGATCCGCGACGACAGCTGTTCTTTCGCCTGGTCGAGCAGGCCCTCGGACTTCTCCTGCACCGTCTGGAGCAGCTCATCCAGCTTTGCGCGAGCCGGGCCCGCGTTGCCGCCCAGGTACTCGCGCAGCGAATCGCGGTATTTCCACACGACCAGCCCACCAGCGAGCGCTACGAGAACCCGTCCGAGCATGTGCTCCTCCGTCAAGGGTTTGAGCTGATGAGGGAGCAAGCACCGTGCCGACAGGGAAGACGCGCCTTGTTCGACAGGTGCGACCCGAGCCGGGCACGGTCATCCGGCCAGCCGGTAGGAAGGAACCGGAGCTTTCTACCCGCCCGGCAGACCTGACCCCGTCCCGTGCCCCGCGTCACGCGGCATCTGCTAGACTTCCCGACTGGTGAGGCCACTGATGGAGCGACGGACGTTCCTTGGCGGAGTCGCGGGCAGCCTCCTCGCCGCGCCCCTCGTCGTCGACGCACAGCAGGTGAGCAAGATCCCGCGCATAGGATATCTTTTCCCTAGTCCCACGCGGCGGTCCAACGAAGAGTTTGTGGCGGGCCTCCGCAGCCTCGGGTACATAGAGGGGAAGAATCTCCTGATAGAGCGACGCTACGCGGAAGGAAGACCGGAACGGTACCGGGAACTCGCCACCGACCTGGTTCACCTGCCTGTTGATGTGATAGTTGCGGATGGCAGCGCAGCGACTCGGGCCGCAAAGGCGGTCACGACGAGAATCCCGATCGTCATGATCTCGGCCGATCCGATCGGTTCGGGGTTCATCGCCACCCTCAACCGCCCGGGTCAGAACGTCACCGGATTGTCGACCAACTCCCCGGCACTGATCGGCAAGCGGTTGGAGCTGCTTACCGAGGCGTTCCCTCAAGTCGCCACGCTCGCGCTGCTGTTCAACGCACTCGTTCCGTCCAGCGAATCATTCGTGAAAGAATCCGAGTCGGCGGCGCGGGCGCTAGGGCTCCAGACGGTCCGTGTGCCAGTGCGGAGCGTGGAACAACTGGACGCTACCTTTGCGGCGATCGTCAGCAGCCGTGCCGACGCACTCCTCCTGATCGAGGAGCCTACCCTTATTGCAAGGATCCTAGTGCGGATCGTCGAGTTCTCGGCCAAGCACAGATTGCCTACGCTCGCCGGAGTCAGCGACTTCGCGCAGAGCGGCGTGCTCATGAGCTACGGGCCACATTTCCGCGACATGTATCGGCGCACCGCCTTCTACGTGGACAAGATCCTCAAGGGCGCGCGTCCAGCCGATCTCCCCGTCGAGGAACCCACAACGTTCGAGTTGGTCATCAACCTCAAGACCGCGAAGGCCCTCGGTCTGACCATCCCGCCGACGCTGCTGCAGCGGGCGGATCAAGTCATCGAATAGGTCGCGCCAGACCCCTCCACGGTCACGCCCGGCGCGTTACCGGAACCGCGCGATCACGTCCTTGCCGTAGCGCAGCACGTCCTCCGGCGTCTTGACCTGCGCGGGCAGGCCCGCCGCCGCGCTCACCGGCACCGCGACGCGCGCGATGCCCTGGCGCGCCAGGCCCTCGATCTCCTCCGGATCGGCGGGCGCCGCCACCGTGATCTCGATGGCCTTCGGGTCGCGCCCGGCCGCCTCCGCGGCGCGTCGCATCTCGTCGAGCAGGCCGGGAGTCGGGGTCCGCGCGGGAAAGTACCCGTCGCCCAGCCGTCCGGCGCGCCGGGCCGCCGCCGGCGTGTCGCCGCCCACCACGATGGGGATGCCGCGCCCGGGCGGCCGGGGCCGGCAGAACACCTGCTCGAACGAGACGAAGCGCCCCTTGAACGTCGCGCACTCCTGGCTCCACAGCGCGCGCATCGCCTCCACGTACTCGTCGGTGCGAGGGCCGCGATCGGCGAACGGCAGCCCGAGCGCGGCGAACTCCTCGGCGAGCCAGCCCACGCCGATGCCGAGGAGCACGCGGCCGCCGCCGGCCAGATGATCGAGCGTCGCCACCGCCTTCGCGGTCACCACCGGATTGCGCTGGGGCAGGATGAGGATCGCGGTGCCGAGCTTGATCGTGCGCGTGGCCGAGGCGACGTAGGCCAGCCAGATCAGCGGATCCGGGATCGGATAGTCCTCGAGCCCCGATCCCATGCGCCCCGAGGGCGAGTACGGGTAGCGGGACTGATAGCCGTGCGGCACCACCACGTGCTCCACCGTCCACATGGACTCGAAGCCGGCGGCCTCGGCGGCCTGCGCCAGCTCCACCGCGGCGGGCCCGTTGCTGTAGCGTCCGAGACTCGCGTACCGAAGTCCGAACTTCATGGCTGGTCTCCCTTGCGCGTGAGGGCCGCGAGCGTGCCGACGTCGGGCAGCGCGGCCACGTCCCTGAGCGTCTCGAGCAGCCGCGCGACCTGCGGCGCGGGCAGGACCACGCCGACGAGCCGCCGGAACTTGTCTTCCACGTCCTGCCGGGAAGCGGGGCGGCCCGGGGTGCCGCGCGCGGCCCGCACGACCTCGTCGAGCACGCGGCCGTCGTGGAGCCGGACCCGCATCCTCGCCTCGGTGATGCCGAGCGCGGGATCGGCCACCGGCCGGATCCGGCCGGCCAGCCCGACGAGGTCCCGAGCCGGCGCGGTCGCGTCGGTGAACTCGGATTCCCCCGCCTCGCCCCGCGTCAGCGCGAGGGCGGCGCAGTAGGCGGCGCTGAACTTGGCCTCGAGCCCGCTGCGCGGCTCGGGGATCGCCGCGACCTTGACCGCGAGGGGATGCACGTGGCACACCACCGCCGCGATCGCGTCGGTGGCCGGCGCCGAGCGGTCGCGGATCGCGCGGCCGGCGTCGATCGTGGCATGGAGCAGGTGGCAGGCCGCGTAGAGCTTCGTGCTGTTCTCCAGGATCTCGAAGCGCGTGCCGAGGCCGTCGAGGGCCGGGGCCAGATCGGTGAGGCCGACGAAGGTTCCGGGAAGCCCGTGGCGCTCGTCGAGGATGCCGGCGGGGCCGGTGAACCCCTCGCGGGCGAGCAGCGCGGCCAGGAGCCCGTTCATCGCCGCCTTGCCGGGATGGAGCGGCTTGCACATCGTGCCGAAGGACTGCTCGAGCCCCGCGGCCTGGGTGCCCGCGATCCCGAACGCGCGCCCGAGCTGCTCGGCGGTGAGGCCCAGCAGCTTCCCCGCGGCGGCCACCGCGCCGAAGTGCCCGAGGACCGCGGTGACGTGCCACCCGCGCTCGGCGAGCGTCGGGCCGACGACACGCCCGATCCGGGTCTCGACCTCGAAGCCGGCGACGAACGCCTCCAGGGCCGCCGCGCCCGGCCGGCGGCGCCACTCGGCGAGCGCGAGGACGACGGGAGCCACCGGCGCCGAGCCGTGGACGATGGAGGGCAGATGCGTGTCGTCGAAGTCGAGCGCGTGCCCCTGGGCCCCGTTGGCGAGCGCGGCCAGCAGCGCGCTCGTCCGGCGGCCGCGCCCGACGACCGTGGCCTGTGGCTCGCCGCCGGTCGCGGCCATCACCGCGTCCAGCGCGTCGGCGAGCGGCTCGGTCGAGCCGCGGATGGCGGTGCCGACCCAGTCGGTCAGGCAGAGCCCCGCGGCCTCGGTCACCGCGGCGGGGAGCGCCTCGAGCTCGAGCCCCCGCACGAAATCGACCAGCGCGTCCGCGACGGGCGTGGGTCGGTCGCTCACGGGACGATCACGTGCTCGGTCGTGATGATGATCGGGATCTCACCGGGCGCGATGAAGTTCGCCTCGTCGGCCCGGACCCGCGCGTACTGGGCGGTCGCGGCCGACGCGCGCATCGCCTGGGTATCGTCGAACCACGTGACGGCCACGCCGTCGTAGGCGGGCGTCCGTCCCCGCTCGTAGGCGGACGGACGGGTGTGGCTCTGCACGTAGCGCCGGATCATGGGGATCGGCGCGGCGAGCGGCCCGTGGACCTCCCGCCAGTACCGCTGGAACGCCTCCAGCGCCAGACCCGGCTTCCGGGTGACGAACTCGACGTTCTTGGCCGCGCCGGGCGGGACCGGCCCGTCCTTGATCACGTGCTCGTCGGTGACGATCACCCGCTTCGACGGGCCGTCGATGAACCGGATCTCGTCGGCGTCGACCGCCGCGATCTCGCTCGTGCCGCGGAGCGCGTGCATCGCCTTGCCGTCGTCGAACCAGACCTCCGCGATGCCGTCGTAGATCGGCTCGCCCTTGCGGTAGCCGGCGAGCCGCGTGTGCGACTGCACGTACCGCCGCACCCCCGGCAACCGCACGACCACCGCGGGATGGGTCCCGCGCCAGTAGGCCTGGAACTCCTCGACCGACATCCCGGCCCTCCGCTTGATGCAGGTGACGACCTTGATCACTCGATCACCTCGTCCGCCCGCAATCGCAGCGACGCCGGGATCGTGAGCCCGAGCGCCCGCGCGGTCTTGAGGTTGACCACCAGCTCGAACCTCGTCGGCTGCTCCACCGGCAGCTCGGCGGGTCGGGCGCCCTTGAAGATCCGATCGACGAAGCTCGCGACCCGGGAGTAGAGGTCGGCATAGTTCACGGCATAGGCCATCAGTCCTCCGGCGGTGACGAACTCGCGGGCGGGATAGACCGCGGGCAGGCGGTGGCGAGCCGCCAGGTCGACGATGGCGGGCCCGTGCATCTGGGTGAGCCCGTCGAACCCGACGATGAGGGCGTCCAGGCGCGGGCGCCCGGCCCGCTCGAATGCGCGGGCCAGATCGCCCTCGCTCCGCACGTCGAGCAGCTCGGCCTGGAGACCCAGGGCGCGCGCCGCCGCCCTCGTCTCCTCCCACTCGGGCGGGGCGGCCGGATTGCTCATGTTGTGCAGCAATCCGACTCGCGCGAGCCTCGGAACCAGCTCCTTGAGGAGCTCGAGCCGCTTCCCGATCAGCTCGGTGCTGAAGGTGGTGACTCCCGTGATGTTGCCACCCGGCCGCGCAAAGCTCGCCACGATGGCCCGGGGGTCGCCCATCGTCGCCATGACCATCGGGATCGTGCTCGTCGCCTCCTTGGCCGCGCGGGCCGCGGGGGTTCCCCTGGTCACGATCGCGTCGACCCGCAGACGGACCAGCTCGGCCGCGAGGTCGGCGTACCGATCGGCCCGGCCATCGGCCGACCGGTACTCGATGATCAGGTTCCGCCCCTCGACGTAGCCGAGCTCCCGCAGCGCCGCGCGCAGGGCGTCGAGATTGGCCGCGTTCTGTGTCGCGGGGACCGGCTCCAGGATGCCGAGGCGGAAGGTCCTCCGCGCCTGCTGCGCCCGGGCCGGAAGCGGGGCGGCGAGGAGACCCAGGGCGAGGACCATCGTGAGCGCGCCGCGGACCGTGGGCCGAGCGATCCCCCGGCTAGCCACGAAGCCGGGTCGCGATCCGCTCGACCGCCTCCCCGCTGTCGGCGTGGGAGCCGAAGGCGGTGACACGGAAGTAGCCCTCGCCGCTCGGCCCGAAGCCCGAGCCCGGCACGCCCACCACCTGGGCCTCGGCGAGGAGGCGGTCGAAGAAGTCCCACGACGACACGCCCGCGGGCGTGCGGATCCAGATGTAGGGCGCGTTGCGGCCGCCGTACGCGGTGAGCCCCGCCCGCTCCAGCCCTTCGCGGAGGATGCGCGCGTTCTCCATGTAGTGGTCGATCAGCCCGCGCACCTGCTTCTGGCCCTCCGGGGTGTAGACCGCGGCGGCCGCGCGCTGGACGATGTAGGGCGGGCCGTTCGACTTGGTCGACGTCCGCCGCAGCCAGAGCTGGTTCAGGCTCGTCGCGACGCCGGCCGCGGTCCGCCCCTGCGCCTCGCGCGGCACCACCGTGTAGGCCATGCGCAGGCCGGTGAAGCCGGCATTCTTCGAGAAGCTGCGCGACTCGATGGCCACCTCGCGCGCCCCCTCGATCTCGTAGATCGAGCGCGGGATCTCCGGATCGCGGATGTAGGCCTCGTAGGCGGCGTCGTACACGATCACCGCCTCGTGGGCGCGCGCGTAGTCCACCCAGCGCCGCAGAGCCGCGCGGGTCATCACCGCGCCGGTGGGATTGTTGGGGTAGCAGAGGTAGATCAGGTCCACGTGCCGGTCCGGCAGGGCCGGCAGGAAGTCGTTCTCGGCGGTGCACGGCAGGTAGACGAAGCCCGGGTAGCGGCCGCTCGCGTCGGCGGGCCCGGAGCGCCCTGCCATCACGTTGGCGTCGGCGTACACCGGATAGGCGGGGTCCATCAGGGCCACCACCGACTCCGGCGCGAAGATCTCCTGGATGTTGGCGGCATCGCTCTTGCCGCCGTCGCTGACGAAGATCTCGTCCACGCCGAGCTGGACCCCGCGGCTCCCGAAGTCGTGGGCGGCGATCTCGGCCCGCAGGAACTCGTAGCCCACGTACGGCCCGTAGCCCCGGAGCGTCTCCGCCCGGGCCTGCTCGTGGGTGGCGGCCTCGAGCGCCTGGACCACCACCGGCGGGAGCGGCAGCGTGACGTCGCCGATCCCGAGGTCGATCAGGCGGACGCCGGGGTGGGCGGCGCGATACGCCTGGGTCCGCTTCTTGACCTCGGCGAACAGATAGCCCGCCCGCAGATTCAGGAACGCCTCGTTGATCCTCGGCACGCTCCGGCTCCTTCCCCCGGTGCGCAAAATTCTATGCGATCGCCACGTCCGGCGCCACCGCGAGCACGGCGCGCCTTGACGCCGCGGCGGGCGCCGTGCAGTATCGGGGCCTCCGACCCCTCTCATCGAAGGGAGAGCGCCAATGGCTCCGGACGCAACGGGCCCAGTCGTCGATGCCGACGGTCACGTGCTGGAGCCGGCCGACACCTGGCTCCGGTATCTCGATCCCGCGTATCGGGACCGCGCCATCCGGATCGCCACCGACCCGGAAGGCTACGAGGTGCTGCTGATCGACGGCCGGTCGCTCAAGACTCTCCGGGGACAGCTCGGCTCCCTCGGCGGCATCGAGATGGACACCACCCGCCTGCTCACCCGGGGGCAGGTCACCTACGCCGAGGGCAGCCCGCGCGGCGGGTACGACCCGCACGCGCGGCTTGCCGTGATGGACGCCGAGGGCATCGACAGCGTGCTCCTCTACCCCACCATCGGCATCTGCTGGGAAGGCCACGTCACGGATCCCGGGCTGGCCACCGCTTACACCCGCGCCTACAACCGATGGCTGGTCGAGTTCTGCCAGGCCGATCCGCGGCGCCTGCACCCGGTCGCGCACATCTCGCTCCTCGATGCCGACGGCGCCGTCGAGGAGACCGTTCGGGCCCGCAAGGACGGCTGCGTCGGGGTCTTCCTCTCGCCGGACGTCGCCGCCCGCAACGGCCGGCACTTCGACGACCCCGCGTTCGCCCGCTTCTGGGAGACGGTGCAGGATCTCGAGATGCCGATCGCGTTCCACGTGGTGGTGCGCGATCGCCAGTGGTTCCGCCCGTGGCAGCGCTACGATCCCTCGGACGGCCTGTTCGGCTTCGCGTTCCTCGCCATCGACGTCATGGCCGCCTTCACCCAGATGCTGAGCTCGGGCATGTTCGAGCGATACCCGCGGCTCCGCTGCGCGGTGCTGGAGGCGGGCTCGAACTGGATCGCTTCCTGGCTGGACCGGCTGGACCACAAGCACCGCGTGATGGCGCACCGGACGCCGATCCGCATGGCGCCCAGCGAGTACTTCTTCCGCCAGTGCCTGATCTCGGCCGATCCGGACGAGTCCCTGACCGCCCAGATGGTCGAGCACCTCGGGGCCGACTACTTCATCTGGGCCTCGGACTATCCCCACATCGACGCGTCGATGGGCGTGGTCCGGGAGCTGCGCGAGCGGCTCGCGCCCCTGCCCGCCGAATCGCGCCGGAAGGTCCTGGGTGACAACGCGCTGCGCTTCTACAACCTGGCCCGGTGACGGCCGACAGTGGCCCGGGCGGACGCCAGCGCACGCTGAGCGTTCTCACTTGCCCTTCAGCTTCACGTCGTCGTAGGGCGCGGAGAACGCCCAGCCGGTGATGAGCCCGAGGCCCGACTCCGCCACCCGCGGGCCGTGAGCGTGGATGAAGCCGAGCTCCCAGAGGGCTCGACCGTGGTTCATGGAGAAGTTTCCTTCCGGACCTCGAGGCCGCGGATCCGCCGCCCCGTCAGTGGCCCAGGCGGCGGGGGACGATGGGCTCGACGCCGACGCCGAACCAGCGGTAGCCGTAGCGGCGGATCGCCCCGCTGAGCCCGAACGGCATGAAGATGATGGTCAGCACCATGATCACCCCGTAGACCA
>DATFGS010000700.1:0-1961 GCA_035249225.1 Candidatus Methylomirabilota bacterium
CGAGCCCAAGGGCGTGATGCACACCCAGAACACCACGCTCTCCACCCTCTATCGCGCGGTCGAGCGGCTCGAGCTCTCGGACCGGGAGGTGGTGCTGATGGCATCGACCCTCGGCCATCAGACCGGCTATCTCTTCGGCTATTGCCTGACCATGCTGCTCGGCGCGACCGCGGTCTGGCTGGACGTGTGGAGCGCCGAGGACGGGGCGCGGCTGATCGAGGCCGAGGGTGTGACGTTCACCATGGGCGCCACGCCGTTCCTCCGCGACCTCACCTACACCACGGTCCAGCGCGACATGCGCTCGCTCCGCCTGTTCATCTCGGCGGGCGCGCCGATCCCGCGCCCGCTCGTCAGGGACGCCGGGGCGCGGCTGGGCTGCGCCATCTCCGCCGGCTGGGGGATGACCGAGAACGGTCTGGCCACCTGCAACGGGCTCCGGGACGCAGAGGAGAAGGTGTTCGGCAGCGACGGCGCCCCGCTGCCCGGCATGGAGCTTCGGGTGGTGGATGCCGATGGCGCGCCGGTCCCCGCCGGGCGCGAAGGCGACCTGCTGGTCCGCGGCGCGGCCCAGTTCGTCGGGTACTTCCAGCGACCGCAGTTCACCGCGGACGGGCACACCGCCGATGGCTGGTTCAAGACCGGCGACCGGGGCACGCTCGACGCGGAAGGCTACCTCGCCATCACCGGGCGATCGAAAGACCTCATCATCCGGGGAGGAGAGAACATCCCGGTCGTCGAGGTCGAGAACCTGCTCTACACTCACCCGAAGATCGCCGGCGTCGCGATCGTGGCGGTGCCCGACCCGCGGCTGGGGGAGCGGGCGTGCGCGGTGGTGATCCCGCGGGAAGGAGAGACGATCACGCTCGGCGAGATCGTGGGGTTCCTGGAGGGGCACGAGCTGGCGCGCCAGAAGCTCCCGGAGCGCCTCGAGATCGTGTCGGAGTTCCCCATGACCCCCAGCGGAAAGATCCAGAAGTATCGGCTCCGCGAGCTGGTGGCCGCGCGGATCGAGGGCAAAGGCGGCGGCGGTGGGTAACCACTTCTCCCTGGCCGGCCGCGTGGCCCTGGTGACGGGCGCGAGCCGCGGCATCGGACGGGCGATCGCGCTGGCGTTGGGCGCGGCGGGAGCCGCGGTGGCCTGCGCGGCGCGCTCGCGCGAATTGGTGGACGCCGCCGCCGCCGAGATCACCGCGGCGGGAGGACGGGCCCGCGCGCTGCGGCTGGACGTCACGCGCTCGGAGCAGATCGCGGTGGGGGTCGAAGAGATCGAGGGGACGCTCGGGTCCATTGACGTGCTCGTCAACAACGCGGGCATCACGATGGAGAAGAAGACGACGGAGGTCACCGACGAGGACTGGGACGCGGTCTTGACGACCAATCTCACGTCGATGTTCCGTTGCGCGCGGGCGGTGGCGCCCGGCATGATGCGGCTCGAGCGGGGCAAGATCATCAACATCGGATCCATGTACGGGATCCTCGGGGTGCCACGGTACGCCGCGTACTGCGCCAGCAAGGCGGCGGTCGATGGTCTCACCCGGAGCCTGGCCGCGGAGTGGGCCCGGCACGGCATCCAGGTGAACTGTCTTGCCCCGGGATACATGAACACGGACATCCCGCGCGCGGCCCTGGCCGACGAGAGGACGCGCGCGCTGTTTCTGTCGAAGGTTCCCGCCCGAAGGATCGGGGAGCCGGAGGAGGTGGGCGCCCTGGCCGTCTACCTGGCCTCGCCCGCGTCAGACTTCATGACGGGGCAGACGGTGTACCTGGACGGCGGCCAGACCATGGCGTGGTGAGCCTGACGAGGAGGAGAAGATGGAACTGAACCTGGGCGGCAAGAGCGTGGTCGTCACCGGCGGCGGCTCGAACATCGGGCGCGCCATCAGCCTGGCCTTCGCGCGGGAAGGCGCGCATCTCACCGTCGCCGAGATCGACGAGGGCCAGGGGCGGAAGGTCGTCGCCGA
>DATFGS010000701.1:0-2784 GCA_035249225.1 Candidatus Methylomirabilota bacterium
CCTCGCAGCGGGCCCTCGTCGCGGCCGAGATGTGCAAGCTGAGGCCCCGGGGAAATACGGGGACGTCCCCCTATTTGACCGCGGCCCAGGCGTCCACCCTCATGAGCGTCGGCGAGGATCTCGTCAAAGACGCCAAACATCTGTTGAGGTCTGGCGACACCGAGCTGATTCGCTCCGTCCGTGACGGGGTCCGATCGGTGTCCGCCGCCATCCACGAGAAGAAGGAGAAGGCGCGGTTCAGCTTCATCGAGCAGTTCGCCCAGCGCCTCGACCGGGCGATCCAGGGCCACAACGAGCGCGACGCCCAGGTGGTCTACGGCGCCAAGCCGCTTCTGCAGTACATCACACTCCGCATCCAGGACTACCTCGACCCGCGCACGGCCGAACCCCTGAGCCGCGAGGACGGCGCCATCCTGTGGGACCCCTCCGAGCTCAAGGTCCCGGACTGGCTCTACACGGAGCGAGGCGAGACGACCGCGAGCGAGCGGCGCGCCCGGCTGGCCGTCGTCCTGCCGAAGGCCCGACAGGCCGCGCTGGGCTTCCCCGGAGAGCGTTGCCCGGCCTGCGGGCTGCCGCTGCTGTCGACGGTTCGTCCCGAGGAGCCCTCGTACTGCGCGGTCTGCAAGGGCGACGTGCTCTGGGAGTGGTCCTGGATGCGCGAGCAGGTAGAGGTCGCCTTCAGCAGCGCCCTCCGCACGGTCGGACCCGGAGCCTAGTTCCGCCCTCGCCTCCGTCCCCCTGACCCGGCCCTCTCCCCCACACGGGGGAGAGGGGTGAGGCCGCGGACTAGAGCAGCGCCTGGAAGAAGCCGAGCGTGCGCTGGCGGGCGAGCTTGGCGCTGGGCTCGTGGAAGCTGGCGCGCTCATCGCAGCTGAAGCCGTGGCCCGCCGGGTACGTGTGCAGCGGGACCTCGGGGTGCGCGGCGCGGATGCGGGCCCAGTGCTCGGGGGGAATCCCCTGGTCGGTCTCGCCGAAGTGCAGCAGCACCGGGCAGCGCGGCGTCTCGCTCGCGGTCTCCGCGATACCGCCACCGTAGTAGCCCACCGCCGCCTTGACGCCGTCGATGCGCGTGCACGCCAGCCACGCGAGCGTCCCGCCCAGGCAGTAGCCCACCACGCCCACGCTCTGGCCTTCGGCCCTGAGCGCCTCCACCGCGGCCCGCACGTCGCGCACCATGTCCGCGATGTCCACCTTGCCGCGGATGGAGCGGCCCTGCTCGATGTCGTCGGCGGTGTAGCCGAGGCTGATGCCGGGCTCCACGCGATCGAAGATGGCGGGGGCCAGGGCCAGGTAGCCGTCGGCCGCGAAGCGGTCGCACATGCTCTGGATGTGGTGGTTGACCCCGAAGATCTCCTGCACGACCACGAGGCCGCCGCGGGGCGTGCCGCTCGGGGCCGCGCGGTAGGCCGACAGCCGGTGTCCGTCTTCAGCGGTGAGGTTGATCATCGAACCCATTGCAATCTCCTTGTCGGGTTTGAACGGCGATCACAGCAGCGGCCGCGCCAGGACGAGCAGGCGCGGCAGGTCGGGCTCGGGGCCTTTCAGCAGCACCGTCGCGGCGGCGGTGACGCGAGCGCCCGCGCGCTCCAGCAACCGGCAGGCCGCGCGGGCGGTGCCGCCGGTGGCGATCACGTCATCCACCAGCAGCACGCGCCGGCCCTCCAGCAGCGGCCGGTCCAGCGGATCCAGCACCAGCGCCTGCGCGCCGGCGGTGGTGATGCTGCTGGCTTCCTCGACCAGCGGCTCGCGCGGATGGCGCGGCATGTAGTTCTTGAGCCCTTTTCGCAGCACCACGTAGCGGTCCTGACCGAAGCACTCCACCACCACCTGCGCCATACCGACCGCCTTCGACTCCGAGCAGACCACCACGTCGAAGACCTCGCCGAGCGCCACGCCCGCGTCCATGAGCCCGCGGTACAGCAGGTCGCCGCACGCCTGGTTGAGCCGCGCCTGCCCCAGCAGGTTGAACGAGGCGATGTAGCGGCGCGAGCCGTGCAGGCGGGTGATCGGCCGGTCGGTGGTGAGGACCCCGGTGCCGATGCGCACCTCGTACCACCCGATCACGTCGCCGGGCTCGCTCGGTCCCGCGGGCGCCACCGCACCGTCCGCCCGCTCCCAGCCTTCGGCCTCCGCGAGCGCGGTGGCCAGCCCGCGAGCCGCGGCCAGGTCGCCCCCGTCGAGCGTGCTGAGACACTCGACCTGCGCCTGCCGGAGCCGCACGCGCGCCTCGTCGTCCACCGCCGCGCGGGGCAGGACCGCGGCGCGGCGCTTCCCGCCCGCGGCCGCGAGCGCGGCGATCGCGCTCGCCGCGTCCGCGTAGGCTCCGACGATGACGGCGGTCACCGCCCGCTCAGAGCTCGTCGACCGCGCGGAGCACGTCGGCGGCGTGGCCGTCCACCTTCACGTTGTCCCAGCGGCGGGCCACCTTGCCGTCGGGCCCGATCAGGTAGGTCATCCGGGCCACCCCCATGTAGGTGCGGCCGTAGAGGCTCTTCTTCTGCCACGCCCCGTAGCGGTCGGCCACCTCGTGCTCGGGATCGGCCAGCAGCGGGAAGGTGAGCTTGTGCTTGCGGGCGAACTTGGCCTTGCTCGCGGCGTCGAGCACGCTCACCCCGAGGACCGCCGCCTTGCCCTTCTTGAAGTCGGGCAGCGCGTCGCGGAAGGCGCAGGCCTCCTTGGTGCATCCGGGGGTATCGTCCTTCGGGTAGAAGTACACGATTACCGGACGGCCCGCGTAGTCCTTCAGCGAATGCGTCCGGCCTTCCTGATCCGGCAGCGAGAACG
>DATFGS010000702.1:0-2647 GCA_035249225.1 Candidatus Methylomirabilota bacterium
CGCCGTGAAGGTCCCCGCGGGCACCGCCGAGGCCAGGGTCCGCGCCGGGTTCATGCTCATGCCCGACACCGGCGCCTCGACCGTGATGTAGCCGGCGACGAGCGCTCCCGCGCAGAGCCCGGTGAACGCCTGGGCGCGGCCGTTCGACACGGTGAGCACCACGAGCATCAGCACGAACGTGATCGCGATCTCGGCCCCGAAGGCCGGCAGCGGCCCGCCGCGGCCCGGGACGGTCACCGCATACTGCACGGCCGGGTCGGCCAGCCACCCTCCGAGCCAGGCGCGGGCGGCCAGCACGCCCGCGAGGCCTCCCAGGAACTGGGCCCCGACATAGAAGGCCGCGTCCCATCCCGCGATCTTGCCCAGCCGCCAGAACGTCAGGGTGACGGCCGGGTTCAGGTGGGCGCCCGAGCGTCGCCCCCAGGGCGAGTAGATCACCGCCACGGCAGTCACCCCCATCGCCAGACCCATCAGGAATCGTCTCAGGATGGGCGATTCAATTCCCTGTCCTGCTGGTGATCCTGGATGGTAGATCAGGACCGTGAAGGCGCAGGCCGCCACCATGAACAGCCCCAGCCCGGCGGCTTCCATCAGGTACTCCGGCCAGTGCTGGCGCAACGCCTGCCCCATGCGGGAATGCATGCGGCTTAGATACGAGGAGCGCCGCCCCGGGTTCGCTCAGGCGGGACGATCCGGGCTGAGCCCGGCCGCGGCGGCGCGGTCCACCAGCCAGATCAGCCGGCCGGCCTCGGGAGCGATGAGCTGGACCGGCAGCCGCTCCGGCTCCCGCGGGCCCTCGAGGGCCTCGCGCAGCGAGGCGGCCTTGTCCGCTCCCGTCACGAGCAGCCGGATCTCCGCCGCCCGGTTGAGCATCGCTGGCGTCATCGTGATCCGGGTCTTGCCGATGCGCGCCACGGTGTAGCCCACCACCCAGCGGCGCCGCTCGGTGAGGGCCTGGCTGTACGGGAACAGCGACGCGGTATGGCCGTCGCCCCCCATGCCGAGGAGGATCAGGTCGAAGATCGGGGGCAGGCCGTCCTCGGGCACCGCGAAGACCCGGCTCAGCTCCTCCTGGTAGCGGGCCGCCGCCTGCTCCGGATCGGCGAGCTCGCCCTGTATGCGATGGATGCGGTCCGGCATCACGCCCAGCTTGCCCAGCAGGACGGAAGCGGCCATGCCGTAGTTGGACTCGGGATGCTCCGGTCCGACCGCGCGCTCGTCGCCCCAGAAGAACTCCACGCGCCGCCAGTCGAGCTGCGCCCAGCGGGGTGACTCGGCGAGGATCTCGTACATGCGCCGTGGCGTGGAGCCGCCGGACAGGGCCACGCAGAAGCGCCCGCGATCGGCGATGGCGGCCCGCGCCAGCTCCACCAGATCCTGTGCCGCCGCCCGACTGACCGCCTCCGGGTCGGGAAGCCGACGGATCGTTCTCACTGAAACGAACACCCGATCACGCGTGCGCCGCTCCTCGCCTCAACTCCCGGATGCCCGCTCCGTCGGCGACCAGGACCACGTCGGCCGTGCCCAGGAACAACCCGGTGTCCACGACGCCCGGAATCGCCCGCAGGTCGCGGGCGAAGGCCGTCGGCGCCTCGATCGGTCGAACTGCGCAGTCTGCGATCCGGTTCCCGTTGTCGGTCACGACCGGAACCCCGCTCGACGTGCGGAGGATCGGCCGACAACCCAGCGCGGCCAGCTCGCGGACCACCAGCGGCCACGCGAACGGGATCACCTCGACCGGCAGGCGGCCGCGACTCCCCAGCACCGGCACCAGCTTCTCGGCGCCGACCAGGATGACCCGGCGGCGCGAAGCCGTCGCCACGATTCGCTCGCGCACGAGCGCGCCACCGTAGCCCTTGATCAGGTCGAGGTGGGGATCCACCTCGTCCGCCCCGTCCACCGTGATATCGAGGATCCCTTCCTCCAGGCCGACCACCGGCACTCCGACCTCGCGCGCGAGCCGCGAGGCTGCCTCCGACGTGGGCACGCCGCGAACGCGCAGCCCACGCGCCACCCGGGCCCCCAGCGCCCGGACGAACGCGGACGCCGCGCGCCCCGACCCCAGCCCGACCAGCGTCCCGTCGCGGACGTGATCGAGCGCCCGCTCGGCCAGCCCCTCGAGCTGCGCCTGGTCCAGACCGGCCGCGGGTGCCGTCACGCTCGCGCGCTCAGGCCGAGATCGGCTCCAGGGTCGGCTCTCGCATGGGCATCGTCTGGGTCATTCGCCGCGTGGCCAGTACCCGCTCCGGGTCGCCCAGGTCGTTCCAGTGTACGCCCCTCACGGGCAGGACCGCGAGGCGATCGGGGCGCGCGGTCAGGACCTGCCGGGAGAAGTCCACCGACGGGAGGCCGCAGTAGAGGCGCTCGAGCGCGGCGAACTCGCCGACGGTGCCGAGCGTCGAGCCGATCTCGGTGAAGGAGCGATGGAGATCCGGCGCGGCGAGCCGGACCAGGGCGAGCAGCGTGGCGACGCGGCCGACCATGACGAAGCTGTTCCAGAGCCAGCCCTGCGCGCGGAACCGCTCGGCGTCCGCCGCGGCCGGCTTCTCCCAGAAGCGCCGGACCTCCCGCAGTCCCGAGCCGTCGGCACCCGCCACCGGGTCACCGGGCTCGATCCAGCCGTACCCGGGCTCCGCGCGGTCCGGCG
>DATFGS010000703.1:0-2077 GCA_035249225.1 Candidatus Methylomirabilota bacterium
GACCGCGCGAGCCACGCGCTCGAGCGCGGCGTGGCGGGCCCGACGGCTCTCCGCCTCGAGCCCGTCCCAGGGCGGCGCCCGGCGCACCCCCACGCGCTCGACGTGGCAGGCCACCCCGAGGCGCTCGCAGAGCACCCGCACGCCCTCGGCCTCCGCGTCGGCCTCGGACCGCAGGCCGTGGTGCACGTGGACCACGGTCAGGGTGAGGCCGAGCGGCTCCCGCAACGCGCCGAGCACGTCGAGGAGTGCGACCGAATCGGCGCCGCCCGAGACCGCCACCAAGACGGCTTCGCCGCCACGGAGCATTCCGTGACGGCGAATGGTGTCCTGGACGCGGAGGACGAGGCTATCCAGACTGCAGCCCGACCCAGACCTCGCCATCCTCGAAGTGCTCCTTCTTCCAGATCGGCACCGTCTCCTTCAGCGTGTCGATGGCGAAGCGGCACGCGTCGAAGGCCACCGCGCGATGGGGCGAGGACACCGCGATCATCACGCTCGACTCGCCGATCTCCAGGCGGCCGATGCGGTGCACGAGGGCGATCCGCGTGACCGCGGGCCAGCGGCTCCGGATGGCCGCGCCGATCTCGCGCATCTTGGCCAGGGCCATCGGGCCGTGCCCCTCGTACTCGAGGAACTTCACCCGGCGCCCGCCCGTCCGGTCTCGCACCACGCCCGAGAAGAGCGCCAGCGCGCCCGCGCCCGGATGCTCCACCGCCCGGGCCACCGCCTGCTCGGACAGGGGCTCGGTGGTCACCTCGATCCAGTCCTGTCCGGGCTCGGCCGCGCCGCCGCTCACCGGAGGGAACAGGCAGAGCTCGTCGCCCTCTCCGAGCGGATGATCGGCGCCGACGTAGTCGTCGCGGAGGGCGAAGAGCGTGTAGGGACGGTACGGCACGAGGACCGGATACTGGCGGGTGACCGCTTCCCAGGCGCGCTCGACGGTGCCGCCGTCGGCGAGCTCCAGATCCAGGTGATCGCGGCCCGCCTCCTCGCGGTAGCGCGCGAACAGCCGGACCTGCACCCTCATCGAGCGAGCCTGGGCCCTGACCGGCCGACTAGAACTGGTGCGACGAGCCGCAGCCGCAGGACGACTTCACGTTCGGATTCTTGATGGCGAACCCGGCGCCCAGCATGTTGTTGTCCACGTAGTCGATCTCGCTGCCCTGGAGATACGGCGCGCTGTGCGAGTCCACGAACACCTTGACGCCATTGGTCTCGACGACATTGTCGCCCTCGACCGGGGTGTCGTCCCACCCGAGCTCGTACGACATGCCGGAGCAGCCGCCGCCCACGATGCGGATCCGCAGGCCCCACTCGGGCTTGCCCTCTTCGAGCCGGAGATCCGAGATCTTCTTGGCGGCCGTCTCAGTCAACGTAAGCATTCGTGCCTCCTTGGTTTTCCCCGCTCGCGCGGGGGATCAGATCGCGGCCTTATTATAGCAGAAGGCCGGGGGGCCTGCCGGGGGCCGCGGGGGGCCTGGGCGCGAGGTCCTACAGGATCCCGCCCGCGGGCAGCAGGGTCAGCTCCTCCAGGGTGGCATTGGAGTCCAGGGAGGCCATGAGCAGGGCACCCTCCGCCACCTGGTCCGGCCGCAGCATCCGCTCCCGGGCCGGCGCCCCCGGCATGGCGTCCCAGAGCGGGGTATCGGTGGCCCCCGCCGAGAGCACCCCGACGCGGACCCCGTGGGCCCGCATCTCCTCGGCCAGCACGCGGGAGAAACCGAGGAGCCCGTACTTGGAGGCGGTGTAGGCGGCGCTGCCGGTCAGCGCCCGGCTCGTCACCACCGAGCCCACGTTGATGATCGTGCCGCGGCGCTGGGCGATCATGGCGGGCAAGACGGCCCGGCAGCACAGCACCGCGCCGCGGAGGTTCACCGCCAGCATCTGGTCCCAGTCGTCCAGCTTCGAGTCCGTCACCGGGGCGAAGGTGACGAGGCCGGCCGCGTTCACCAGCACGTCCACCCGCCCCCACTCGGCGAGCGCGCGCCGCGCCAGGGCCTCCACCGCGGCCTCCTGGCGGACGTCGACCGGGATCACCGCGGCGCGCCCGCCCGCCTGGGCGATCTCGCGCGCCACC
>DATFGS010000704.1:0-1200 GCA_035249225.1 Candidatus Methylomirabilota bacterium
CGGCGGCCGCCCCGTGAGCCCGGCGCGCCTGCGGCCCGCGTCGCTCCCGGACGCCAGCGGGCACTTCGGCCGCTTCGGCGGCCGCTTCGTGCCCGAGACGCTGATGCAGCCGCTCGTGGAGCTCGAGCGGGCGTACCGGGCCGCGCGCGCGGACGCGCGCTTCCGCCGGCGGCTGCGCGAGCTGCTGGCCAGCTACGCGGGCCGCCCGACCCCGCTCTACTTCGCGGAGCGGCTGACCCGCCACGTGGGCGGCGCGCGCATCTACCTCAAGCGCGAGGATCTCTGCCACACCGGCGCCCACAAGGTCAACAACGTGCTCGGCCAGGCCCTGCTCGCCCAGCGAATGGGCAAGTCGCGGATCATCGCGGAGACCGGCGCGGGCCAGCACGGGGTGGCCTCCGCCACCGCGGCCGCGCTCCTGGGGCTCGAGTGCGAGGTGTACATGGGCAGCGTGGACATCGAGCGCCAGGCCCTCAACGTCTTCCGCATGAAGCTGCTCGGGGCGCGGGTGATCCCGGTGGAGAGCGGCTCGAAGACGCTCAAGGACGCGGTCAACGAGGCGCTCCGCGACTGGGTCACCAACGTGCGGACCACCTACTACCTGCTCGGCTCGGTGATGGGCCCCCATCCGTATCCGATGCTCGTGCGCGACTTCCAGCGTGTCATCGGCGACGAGGCGCGCGCGCAGTCCCGGCGGGTCATCGGCCGGCTGCCCGACCTGCTGGTGGCCTGCGTGGGCGGCGGGTCGAACGCGATGGGGCTCTTCTGGCCGTTCATCCAGGATCGGCGCGTGCGCATCGTCGGGGTCGAGCCGGGCGGCCACGGCATCAAGACCGGCAAGCACGGCGCCTCGCTGAGCTCCGGCGCGGTGGGCGTGCTCCACGGGAGCATGAGCTACGTGCTCCAGAACGACGACGGGCAGGTGACGGAGGCCCACTCGATCTCGGCGGGCCTCGACTACCCGGGGGTGGGGCCCGAGCACTCGTACTACAAGGACGTGGGCCGCTTCGAGTACGTGTCGGTGACCGACCAGGAGGCGCTCGAGGGCTTCAAGGCCCTCACGAGGCTCGAGGGCATCATGCCCGCGCTCGAGTCCTCGCACGCGGTGGCGCACGCGATGCGGGTGGCCGCGCGCATGAAGAAGACCCAGAGCGTGCTGATCGGGCTCTCCGGGCGGGGCGACAAGGACGTGCACACGGT
>DATFGS010000705.1:0-3882 GCA_035249225.1 Candidatus Methylomirabilota bacterium
CGCCCTGATGCGCGTCGCGCTCGTGGTGCCGGAGACCGGCGATGCCCTGTCGGATGCCGCGCGCGCGCTCGAGACGCTCATCGAGAAGGCGCAGAGCTTCGGGGGACGCGTGGAGGCGCTCGGACAGCGTGCCCTGGACGCCGCCTTCGGCGTGGAGCCCATCGAGGACGCGCCACGGCGCGCGGCGCACGCCGCGATGGCGATGCAGCGGGCCGTCGAGCGGATCCGCGGCGATTCCCCCACCCCGCTCGCGACCCGGATCGCCATCCACGCGGCCCAGGCCCTGGTGGCCCAGGCCGGGCGCCTGGTCCAGATCGACCAGGAGGCGAAGGAGCAGGGGGCCTTCGTGCTCGATGACCTGATCGCGGCCGCCGAGCCCGGCGGCATCCTCGCCAGCCCATCCGCGGGCGCGCTGCTCGAGCGCCGCTTCGAGCTGGTCCCGGTCGACGGAGTGGACGATGCGCCCACCGCGTTCCGCCTCGTTGGACACGAAGGACCGGGGCTGAGCCCGGCCGGTCGCATGGCGACCTTCGTCGGCCGCCATCAGGAGATGGCGGTGCTGCACAGCCGTCTGCTCGGCGCCCTCCGCGGGCGCGGACAGCTGGTCAGCATCGTCGGCGATGCCGGCATCGGGAAGTCCCGGCTGCTCTACGAGTTCAGCCAGAGCGTGAGCGCCGAGCAGGCCATCTACATCGAGGGGCGCTGCCTGTCCTACGGGAGCACGATCCCCTACCTGCCGGTGCTCGACCTGATTCGCGGCGTCTGCCACATCACCGAGGCCGACGACGCGGCCGGCGCGGGCGAGAAGATCCGGCAGACGCTCGAGCGGGCGGGCATGGATCCGGGCAAGCTCACCCCCTATCTGCTCGATCTCCTCGGATATCGCGACGGCGCCCGGGAGCCCACGCTCGGCTCTCCCGAAGCGATCAAGGCCGGCATCTCGGAGGCCCTCCGCCAGATCACCCTCGGCGCCAGCCATCGCCAGCCGTTCCTCATCGTGATCGAGGATCTCCACTGGATCGACCAGGCGTCGGAGGAGCTGCTCGCGTCCATGGTGGACGGACTTCCCGGCGCGGCGGTGCTCTTCGTCGTGACCTACCGGCCGGGCTACGAGCCACCGTGGGCCAACCGATCGTTCGCCACCCAGCTCTCGCTGCCCCCGCTCTCGACCGAGGACAGCCTCACCGTGACCCGATCGGTGCTGCCGGCGGCGGCGCTACCGCAGCCGGTCGCCGAGATGATCCTGAGCCGCGCCGAGGGCAATCCCTTCTTCCTGGAGGAGCTGGCGCTGTCCATCCAGGATCACGGCGGCCTGGCCGGCGGCCTCGCGGTGCCCGACACGGTGCAGGGCGTGTTGCTGAGTCGGATCGGGCGCCTCGCCGAGACCGAGCAGGCCCTGCTGCAGTCCGCATCGGTCATCGGCAAGGACGTGCCGCTTCCCGTCCTCGCCGCGGTGAGCGAGCTGCCCGACGAGCCGCTCGCCCAGGCCCTGCGCCACCTCAGCGCGGCGGAGTTCCTCTACGAGGTCGGCACCTTCCCGGAGGTCAAGTACCGCTTCCGGCACGCGCTCACCCACGAGGTCGCCTACGAGAGCCTCGGGCCGGAGCGTCGCCGGCAGCTCCACGCCCGCATCGTGCTCGCCATCGAGGCGAGTCACTCCGACCGGCCGCTCGAGGACGTGGACCGGCTCGCCCACCACGCGACGCGAGGAGAGCTCTGGGAGAAGGCGGTGGAGTACTCGCGTCAGGCGGGCGTCAAGGCCGCCGCGCGCTCCGCCCACCTGCAGGCGATCGCGTATCTCGAGCAGGCCCTCGACGCCCTCGACCACCTGCCCGAGGATCGCGCGCAGATCGAGCAGGCCGTGGACATTCGACTCGAGCTCCGCAACTCCCTGCACCCGCTCGGAGACCCCGAGCGGATCCTCGCGCGGCTGCGAGAGGCCGAAGCGCTCGCCCGGGCGCTCAACGATCCGCGACGGCTCGCTCGGATTTTCTCGTTCATGGCGCAATACTTCCGGCTGATCGGCCATCTCGATGTCGCGGTGGAGCTGGCCGAGCGGGCGCTCGCGCTCGCCGACCGCCTGCAGGAGGCTTCGCTCTGGGTCGTCGCGAATACGCTCCTGGGCTTCGCCTACGGGGTCCGGGGCGAGTATCACCGCGCGGCCGACACCCTCAAGAAGAGCGTGGAAACCTTGCCCGGCGTGTCGCCCGGCCAGGACGTGCGCGTCGTCGGCCTCATGCCGGTGTTCTCCCGCATCTATCTGGTCTACTGTCTCGCCGAGCTGGGACACTTCCGCGATGGGCTGAGCCACGGCGGGGAGGGTATCCGGCTCGCCGAGGCCGCCGAGGATGCCTACAGCCTGATCTTCGCCTCGTGCGGCCTCGGCACGCTGCACCTCTTGAAAGGCGACGTGGGGCCCGCGATCGAGAATCTGGAGCGCGGCCTCGCCCTCTGCCGGACCTTGAACTTGCCGGTGGCGTTTCCGCTCATCGCGTGCCCGCTGGGGGCCGCCTACTCCCTGGCCGGGCGATCGAGCGACGCGATCTCGCTGCTCGAGGCGGGAGCCCGGGAAGGTCTCGCGATGGGCCGGATGGGCGGCCACTCGCTGATCGTGGTGCGGCTGGGGGAAGCATATCTGCTCGCCGGCCGCCTCGACGAAGCGGACGACGCGGCGCGGCGGGCGCTATCGATGGCCCGCGAGAAGCGCGAGCGCGGGCACGAGGCCTACGCCCTGCACCTGCTGGGCGAGGTCGTGGCGCGGCGGGCCCCGAATGACCTGCGGACCGCCGACGCCGCGTTCGGACAGGCCTCCGTCCTCGCCGAGGAGCTCTCGATGCGCCCACTCCTGGCCCACTGCCTCGTGAGCCGAGCCCGGCTCCACCGCCGGGCCGGTCGGACCGAGAGCGCCCGACAGCTCTTCGAGTCGGCCACCGAGGCCTTCCGCGAGCTGGACATGCCCTTCTGGCTCGATCGGGCCGAGATCGAGGCCCGCTCGCTAGCCTGACGTCCCCTCCCCGCGCGTCTCCACCCGGATATCGACGAGATCCAGGCCGCACGACCGGGCCAGCCGCCTGATTTCCAGGCGAACCGCTTCCAGGTCGTGCGACCCGACCGGGCCGTCCAGCTCGATGCTATCGACGACGGCGCCGGCGTCCGGCCTTGGCCGCCCGCTCCTTGGCCGCCCGCTTCTTGGCGGCGGCGGCGTGCGCCTTCCATTTCTTCTCAAGGGCCCTCACTCCCTTCTTGAACTGCGCGAGAAGCGCGCGGGTCCGCGCGCTCTTGGGCGTCGCCGCGAACCGGATGGTGGTGCGCCCCTTCTTCGTGGTCTGGCTGACCTGGATGAACATGGCATTCGCCTCCTCTCGGTGTCTGCGCTCGCCCTAGCTTCGGGCGTCCTCCACTCCGTCGAAGAACTCGTCGGCATGAAACACGCGCGGGACGGCGTCGGCGTCCCGCAGCATGTAGTGGCCCTCGATCCCCTCGTACTCCTCGTGGAGATCCACCGGCTCCCCCCGGGCCAGGTCCAGGTAGACCGCGGTCATGTTGTGCTTGCCGGTCAGATCGAGCAGGTTCGTGCTGGACGTGAAGCGGCCCGCGTTGATCTCGGTGACGCGCGCGACCCCGGCCGCGTCCTCCTTCAGATCGACCGCGAAGACGCCGGACGCCGTGCGATCCACCGCGCGGATCGCGCGGACCGCGATCTCGAGCACACCCGGCTCGTGGACCGTCTTGGTGAGGGCCCCCACCGCCGACACCTCGCTCGGCTGGCTCGGGCTGCCGAGGTACGACAGGCGCTCGTAGGTCTTCGCGAGGGCCAGCCGCCCGTCCTTCCACACGCTCTGGCAGCCGAAGTCGCGGCCCGGCAGGTACTCGGACAGGGTG
>DATFGS010000706.1:0-4442 GCA_035249225.1 Candidatus Methylomirabilota bacterium
GCGGGCCAGCACCATGGACGACGCGCTCTGGCGCGGCGAGGCGTACCGCAAGGCGGGCGCGGACGTGCTGCTGCTCTCGATGGCGCACACGCCCGAGCAGCTGCGCCTCATCGGCGAGCGCCTCGGCGCGCCGCTCATGTATCTCGCGGGACGCGGCGGCCTCGCCGGTCACGGCATGACGCTCGCGGATCTGGGCGCGCTCGGCTTCCGCATCGTGGCGGATCCGTCCACGCCGCTGCTCGCCGCGTTCGCCGCGTGGAAGAAGGTGTACGCGGACCTCGCCGCCGGCTTCGGCGCGGGCGGGGCGAAGGCCGACTGGGGCCCGCTCGAGCACGAGATGCTGGGCGTGATCGAGCTCGAGAAACTGCTCGAGGTGGAGCGCCGGACCGTCGAGAAGAGGTAGAGAAAAGACCTGCCGAAACAGCTAGTTAGGGAGATTCAGGTGGAGCTATGCACAGACCTATCCACAACTGTGGATAGCCGCCCGGCTACCTGGGGAGGTGCGCTAGCCCTTGGCCAGCTTCTCGACCTGTCGCCGCGAGAGGCTGGCCAGCCGCGACAGCAGCGCGTTGACCTTTCGTTCCGACACCTGGTCCGCGAGGATCAGCTTCTTCGACTTCGTGCGAGTTGCGAGATACGCGACCCAGTCGTCGAGATCCGGCGTGCCGCGCCACGCGATGGTGAGGCCACTCAACCGGAGCCGCCGGCGGCCCTCGACCTTCGCCAATGGTTTGCGACTGGCCTGCATGGAAGAGGAGCCTAGTGAAGTCGGTGGTGATGTGTCAAGCCGATGACAAAGAAAGTTTTGTGAATAGCTGTGGATAAACCTCTATCATCCTGACTTCAAGGAGGAGACCGCGATGCGACTCAAGGACAAAGTGGCCATCGTCACCGGCGCGGCGCACGGAATGGGCGAGAGCGAGGCGGTGATCTTCGCGCGCGAGGGCGCGAGCGTGATCGTGGCCGACGTGGACGCCGACGGCCAGAAGGTCGCGGCCAACATCACCGGCGCGGGCGGGAAGGCGCAGTTCGTGAAGCTCGACGTCGCGAGCGAGGCGGACTGGGAAGCCGCGATCAAGACGACGGTGGCCGCGTACGGCCGGCTCGACATCCTGGTCAACAACGCGGGGATCAGCGGCACGCACGATCCCGACTACGAGTCCACCGCCGCGTGGGACCGGCTGATGAACATCAACGCGAAGGGCGTCTTCCTCGGCATGAAACACGCGGTGCCGGTCATGCGGCGGGGCGGCGGCGGGTCGATCGTGAACATCTCCTCGATCTCCGGCTTCGTGGGGCAGGACAAGATCCACATGGGGTACAACGCCTCCAAGGGAGCGGTGCGCATCATGACCAAGTCCGGCGCGGTGCAGTACGGCCGTGACGGCATCCGCGTGAACTCGGTGCACCCCGGCTTCCTGCCCCCGATGCGGACCTCGAAGGGCTCGGCCGATCCGGCGTGGCGGAAGCCGCTCCTGGACGCGGTCCCGCTGCGGCGCGAGGGGCGTATCGAGGAGGTCGCCCACGCGGTCCTCTTCCTGGCCTCGGACGAGGCCTCCTACATCTCGGGCACCGAGCTGGTGGTGGACGGAGGGTTCCTCGCGGTCTGATGACCACCCGGCGGATCCCGGGCTTCTGCGCCCTCTGCCGCTCGCGGTGCGGCTGCGTCTCGGTCGTGGAAGACGGGCGCCTCGTCGCGGTCGAGCCTGATCCCTCGCATCCCACCGGCGCCAGCCTCTGCGTGAAGGGCCGCGCGGCCCCGGAGCTGGTCTACGCGGAGGACCGGCTGCTCTACCCGATGCGCCGCACCCGGCCGAAGTCCGACCCGGACGCGGGCTGGCAGCGGATCGGGTGGGACGAGGCGCTGGACTGGACGGCCGCGAAGATGCGCGAGGTCGCCCGGCGGCACGGGCCCGAGGGCGTGGCCTTCGGGTGCACCACGCCCGCGGGCACCGCGGTCTCCGACGGCTTCCTGTGGATCCTGCGGCTCATCCGCGCCTTCGGGAGCCCGAACCTGGTGTGGGGCGAGGAGCTGTGCGCCTGGCACCGGGACTTCGTCACCCCGTTCACCTTCGGGGTGGACATCGGCACGCCCGACTTCGATCGCACCGGCTGCCTCCTGCTCTGGGGCCACAATCCGTCCGCGACGTACCTGGCGCAGGCCACCGCGGTCGCGGAGCTGACCGCGCGCGGGGCGGCCCTGATCGTGGTGGACCCGCGGCGCGCGGGGGCGGCGGCCCGAGCCGACCAGTGGCTGCGCGTGCGCCCGGGCACCGACGGCGCGCTCGCGCTGGGATTGGCCTCGGTCATGATCGCGGAGGGCTGGTACGATCGCGATTTCATCCGCGACTGGTCGAACGGCGCGTTCCTGGTCCGCGCCGACAACGGCCGCCTCCTCACCGCCGCCGATCTCTCCGCGGTGGGCAGCCCCGCGCACTACGTGGCGTGGGATCGCGCCGCCGGCCGGCCGATCGCGTACGATCCCGCCGCCGCCGACTTCATCGAGCCGATCGGCGACCCGCAGCTCGACGGCACCGTGCGGTGCATGACGCGCTCCGGTCCGGTGACGTGCGTGCCCGCGTTCGAGACCTACGCGGCGCTCTGCCGCGAGTACCCGCCCGCGCGGGTGGAGACGATCACCGGCGTCCCCGCCGCCCAGGTCGTCGAGACCGCGCGGCTCCTGTGGGAGCGCCGCCCGGTCTCCTATTTCCACTGGACCGGGCTCGAGCAGCACACCAACGCGAGCCAGACCGTGCGGGCGCTCTCGCTCCTCTACGCGCTCACCGGGTGCTTCGACGCGCCCGGCGGCAACGTGCGGCCGAGCCGCCCGGCGGTCAACGATCTCGCGCCGCTCTCGCTGCTCCCGGAGCGCCAGCGCGCCAAGGCTCTCGGCCTGGCCGGGCGCCCGCTCGGGCCCGCGCGTCAGGGCTGGCCCATCGCGGCCGACGCCTACCGGGCCATGCTCCACGGCGCGCCCTACCCGGTGCGCGGCATGGTCGGCTTCGGGACCAACCTGCTGCTCTCCGCGCCGGGCGCGGCCACCGCGCGGGCGGCGCTGACCAGCCTCGACTTCCTGGTCTACGCCGATCTCTTCCTGACGCCCACCGCGGCGCTGGCCGACGTGGTGCTGCCGGTGTCCACCGCGTGGGAGCGCGAGGGCCTGCGCGTGGGCTTCGGGCCGACGCAGGACGGCGAGCAGCACGTGCAGCTCCGGCCCGCGGTGGTGGAGCCGCGGGGCGAGGCGCGCTCGGACATCTGGATCGTGTGCGAGCTGGCCCGGCGCCTCGGGCTCGGCGAGCGGTTCTGGAACGGCGACGAGGACGCGGGCCACCGCTTCATGCTGGAGCCCACCGGGGTCACGCTCGAGCAGCTCCGCGCGCAGCCGGGCGGCGTGCGCACCGCGGTCGAGCCGCGCTTCAAGCGCTACGCGGCCCGCGGCGCCAGCGGCCCGGTCGGCTTCGCGACGCCGAGCCGCCGGGTGGAGATCTTCTCCGCCCAGCTCCAGCAGCACGGCCAGGCGCCGCTGCCCGAGTACGCCGAGCCCGCGGCGAGCCCGGTCAGCCGCCCCGATCTCGCGGCCCGCTTTCCGCTGCAGCTCACCACCGCCAAGGTCGTGCAGTTCTGCCACAGCCAGCACCGGAGCCTGGCGCGCCTGCGGCGGCACAGCCCCGACCCGCAGGTCGAGCTGCACCCGGCGGCGGCGGCGGCGCGCGGCATCGCGGCCGACGAGTGGGTGTTGATCGAGACGCCGCGGGCCACCATGCGGGCGCGGGCGCGGCTGAACCCGAGCCTGGCCGCCGACGTGGTGTGCGCGCAGTTCGGCTGGTGGCAGCCGTGCGAGCCGCTCGGGCTCGAGGGCTACCCGGCGGAGGGCCCGGCCAGCGCCAACTACAACAACCTGATCGATCCCGACTCCGCCGATCCGATCAGCGGGACGGTCGCGCTGCGGTCCTACATCTGCCAGGTCCGCCGAGGAGAGCCGTGAGCACCACCGAGCAGGCCATCGACGCCTTCTGGACCGCGGCCCGCAGCCGGACCGCTCCGCCCGCCGCCTGGATGAATCGCCTGAGCCGCGAGGAGGCCTACCGGGTGCAGCTCGGCGTGCTCGCGCGCCACGTGGCGGCGGGCGAGCGGCAGGCCGGCTGGAAGGTCGGCCTCACCTCGAAGGCGATGCAGATCCAGCAGAAGGTGCACGAGCCGGTGCTGGGCTTCCTGCTCGCGAGCGGCGAGCGGCCGAGCGGCACGCGGTTCCAGTTCGCGGACCTGATGAATCCGGGCTTCGAGAACGAGCTGTGCCTCACGGTGGGCCAAACCCTGCGCGGACCCGGTGTCACCGACGCGCAGGCCCAGGCCGCGCTCGGCGCGATGGCGCCGGCCTTCGAGATCATCGAGAAGCGCGGCGACTTCGCGGCCGATCTCAACGTCAGCCTGGCCGACAACGC
>DATFGS010000707.1:0-6648 GCA_035249225.1 Candidatus Methylomirabilota bacterium
CGGGCGGGCCGGAATCGTGGTCGAGCAGACGGTCCCGGATTCCCTGCCGGACCTCCGGGCCGACCGGGATCGCATCAAGCAGGTGCTGCTGAACCTGGTGCTGAACGCGATCGAGGCCATGCCCTCCGGCGGCAGGCTGACCCTGGGCGCGGCCGCGGCGGGCCCGGCGCTCACCCTCACGGTCACCGACACCGGGAGCGGCATTCCGCCGGACCTGCTCCCGCGCGTGTTCGAGCCCTACGTGACGAGCAAGACCCGGGGCCTCGGGCTGGGACTCGCCATCGCCCGCCGGATCGTCGAGGCCCATGGCGGCCGGATCGATGCGGAGAGTGGCGCCGGGCACGGGGCGCGCTTCCGGGTCACGCTCCCGCGCGGTGGATCGGCCGGTGGCTGAGCCGTTTCGAATCCTGGTGGTCGACGACGAGCCGACCCAGCTCGAGCTCGTGGGCGGCTTTCTCAGGAAACAGGGTTTCGAGGTCGCGGAGGCGGCCAGCGGGCGGGCCGCCGTGGCGCGCTTCAAGCAGGAGCCGTTCGACCTGGTGCTGACCGATCAACGGATGCCGGACCTGTCGGGCCTGGACGTGCTCGAGACCGTCCGGGCGGCGAGCCCGGAGACAGCCGTCGTGATCATGACGGCCTACGGCACGATCGAGACCGCGGTGAGTGCCGTCAAGGCCGGCGCGGCCGACTACCTGGCCAAGCCGCTGAACCTGGACGAGCTCCTGCATCGGATCCATCAGATCCAGGACCGCCGCCGGCTCCTCACCGAAAACCGCGAGCTGCGCGCGGCCCTGGCGGAGCGCCATCGCGTCGAGGGGATCATCGGCGAAAGCGGCCCGATGCAGGAGGTGCTCTCGGTCGTCCGCCGGGTCGCCTCGAGCGATGCCACCGTGCTCATCCGGGGCGAGAGCGGGACGGGCAAGGAGCTGATCGCCAAGGCCCTCCACTACGCGAGCCCCCGGGCCGCGAGCGCGCTGGTGAAGGTCAACTGCGCGGCCCTCGCCGAGAGCCTGCTCGAAGCCGAGCTCTTCGGCCACGAGAAGGGCGCGTTCACCGGGGCGGTCACTGCGCGCAAGGGCCGCTTCGAGCTGGCCGACGGCGGCAGCCTCTTCCTCGACGAGATCGGGGACCTTCCGCCGCATCTCCAAGTGAAGCTGCTCCGGGTCCTGCAGGAGCGGGAATTCGAGCGCGTCGGATCGAGCCGTCCGATCAAGGTGGACGTGCGACTGCTCGCGGCGACCCACCGAAACCTCGAGGCCCTCGTCCGGGAGGGGCGGTTCCGCGACGACCTCTACTATCGCATCAACGTGGTCACCATCCAGCTGCCCCCCCTGCGAGAGCGCCGCGAGGATCTGCCCCTGCTCATCGATCACTTCCTGCGGGCGTTCGCAGACAAGAACGGCAAGCGCATCCGCGGGCTGACTCGGGAGGCGCGCGACGCGCTGCTGCGCTATGACTATCCGGGCAACGTGCGGGAGCTCGAGAACCTGATGGAGCGGGCGGTCGTGCTGACCCGCGATGACGTGATCGGTCTCACGGATCTACCTCTCACCTTCGACGCGCAGGCGGCCGAGCCGGAGAGTGGCGCGGGGCTCGTTGCCGCGGTCGAGGGCCTCGAACGCCGCATGATCAGGGAGGCGCTGGCCAAGGCGGACGGCATCCAGACGCGCGCCGCCGAGCTACTGGGGATCGGTGAGCGGGTCCTCCGGTACAAGCTCAAGAAGTACGGCCTCTCCGGCCTACCGTAAGGGGCGGGCGCAATTCCCACTTTCCCACGATACGCATCTGATTTTCACACCCCGCCGTCTTGGGGAATGCTCCCGGACAGCTCAGACGACGTCCACCTCGAACCTGAGGGAAGTCGATTTCGGTGATTGCGGGCCCCCGCAACCAAGCAAGATAAGGGGTTGGCGACATTCGTCGCCAACCCCTTTCGTGTCTTGTGCACGAACCGTGTACGAACGCGATGCGGGACCTAAGGGGACGGTCTGCTGGCGACCAAGCGGGAGAATAAGCCCCACCTGTGGCGGTCGTGGGGCATTCGCGATCGCCTGTGCCGTCGGCTTCTGGGGTGGCCGGCGTCCGAGTCTGTGCCGTCGGCTCCTGGGGTGGCCGGCGTCCGAGTCCGGGAGGTTATGTCGCGGGGACCGGGGCCACGGACGGGGGCCCGCCGCCGGAGGGCGTTGATGTTGGCTATCCTCTCTGCCGGTACGAGGACCAGAAGAGCAGGGAGACGATGAAGCCCGCGTAGAGCGGGGTCCAGAAGACCGCCTTAACGCCGGTCACCATCTCGGTCACCGCGGCCATGCCGCCCAGGTCCGCTCCGATGTTGACGAGGTTCGCGACGATCGGCAGGCTGCAAGCGCCCCAGAGCACCCGGCGCGAGTAGTGGTGCCGGATCACGCTCGCGAGCCCACGGCCCGACACCATGCCGAGGCGCGCGCACATCAGCTGAACGGCCGCCATCAGGGGGAAGGACAGCAGCGCGGTCCACAGCGGGGCGTAGCCGAAAGCCGCACCGGCCACCGAGTAGGTGGAGATGCCGGAGGGGTCATCGTCGGCGGCTCCGGTGATGAGCCCCGGGCCGAGCTCGGCGAAGAATCGACGGACCCGCCTCGGCGGCCCGAGCGGCCCGGGGCCTGGCCGAGGTCGCAGAGGCGGGGCCGGGGACGTGTCGGAGGTCATCGGACGGTCCGTCTCCCAGTCTACCCCGGCGGAGCGAAGCTCCGGGACGCCCTAGCCCCGCCCGGGCGGAGATCCGGGCCGGCCAGAGCCCTGCGGCGGGTAGTCGAGGGTGGCCCGGAGCCCGGTCACCGCATCGGGCGGAAACTCGGGCAGGTAGAGGGCGCCCGCCTGCCGCCACGCGGCGACTTGGGCCTCCGCCGCCTCGCGCTTGGCCCCGTCGAGCCCCTGGTCCCGCGCGAAGTACGTGGTCTGCGACGGGAAGGCGAACCCGGTCCCGCTCCGGTCCACGATGTCCATGATGCGCAGGTAGACGTCTTCCTGGACCGCCAGGAACTCGTCATAGTCCGACGTCAGGACGTAGGCGAAGATCTCGAGGTCGAGCGAGTAGGCGCCGAAGTTCACGAACCGGATGCGGGCCGGCCGGGCGTCAAGGCGCGGATGCGCGTAGAGCATCCGGCGAATCTCCACCAGGACGTGGCGCAGCTGGTCGGGCGTGGTCTCGTAACGCACCCCGATCGTCGCGTGGAGCCAGATCCGGTCGCGCAGCGTGAAGTTCTCGAGCTCGAGCGAGGCGAAGTGCCCGTTGGGAATCGAGACCACCGTCCTGTCGAGGGTCCGGATCCGCGTGGAGCGGAGCCCGACCTCCTCGACGGTTCCGACCCGATCCCCGAACCGGCAGAAGTCGCCCACCCGCACCGGCTGGTCCAGGATGAGGGTGACGCCGCCGAAGAGGTTCTCCACCGTCTTCTGAGCGGCCAGCGCGACCGCGAGCCCGCCGATGCCGAGGCCCGCGAGCACACCGGTCACGTTGAGGCCCATGTTCTGCAGGACCGCGAGAACGGCCAGGACCGCGATCACGAGCTTCGTCGCCTTGCGACCGAGGGGGACCACCGCGATCGCGGTCGATCGCCCGGCGCCCAGCAGGCGTTCCGTCGCGAGCGCGGCGAGGACGTCGGTCAGCCGCACGACCAGCCAGGCCAGGATCACGATGATCAGGGCCTTCTCCACCTCGCGGAGGAGCTGGTGGGCCGAGATCGACAGGTTGAGCAGGCCACTCCCGAGGAAGAAGGCGGCGACGCTCAGGGCCAGGCGCAGCGGACCGGCGGCGACGGTGATGAGCTGCGCCCCCAGGACCGGCGCGGCTCGCCGCATGACTGGGTCCAGGACGCGCAGCGCCACCACGGTCACGATCCAGCCGGCCGCGGACGCCAGCGCGACGAGCAGGACGAGCGCGACCCACTGCCACAGGGCGATCTCGAGGAACCGGATCTCGAAGAACGCGGGCGGCAGGTAGTCGGCGAGGGGTCCGTACCCGAGCTCGCGGTAGAGACGCGGGATCTGCGCCACCGTGGCCGCCGCGACCTTCCACACCCGGCTCTCCTCGGACCCCGGCATCCGCTGCAGCAGCAGCGGAGTCGACCCGGCCTTGGTCGGCACGGTGCCGACCAGAAACCGGTCGGGGGGCAGGCCCTGTTGCGGACGGCCCTCTGGTTGGTCGCTCAGATCATCGAGATCGATCGGGACCGCCTGGTCGATCACGATTCGTAGCTCGTGGGCGAGCCCCGGCCCCTGCTCCGCGCGGCGCGCGCGATCGATGCGGCTCAGGTCGAGGTACGCCGCCGCCCGGGCGTAGTCACGCCGGCCGGTGGCGTCCAGGAAGCCGGCGATGGTGGCGCGCGGGGTCCGTCGCTCGGAGGCCTCCGAGGACGGGCCCGGACCGGCGGCCGACCCGGAGCCCTTCTCGGGGGCGCCCGACTGCGCGGTCACCGGGGCAGGGGTAGCCAGCAAGCCGAGGACGAGGGCGAGCACGACGGTGGAGATCCCGGCAACGGAACGGAGCTTGCGCAACGGGCTCATGGCACCTCCCTGTGTCTGAGTTTCGGTGGCGGCGGCGCCGCTCGGGCGGCGCGGCGATGTCAGCGCCTAGGCGGACCGGCCCGGGTCCGCGGGGCCTTCTTCCTGCTCGAGCCGGACCAGGCGCGTGTCGACGTCGGCGAGCAACGAGTCCTGAACGTCACGGTCGAGGGCCCCCCGGCGGGCTGCGTCGATGAGGTGCTCCTTCTCGACGAGCAGCAGATGCCGCCGGGTCCGCTTCAGCTCGTCGGCGCGAAGCTGGTCGCCGCGGGGATGCAGTTCGCGTAGGCGCGTCTCGGCTCCCTGGATGCGCTCGCGGTACTCGCCGCGGACGGCGTCGAGCGCCTCCGGCGACGCGAAGCGGGTCCGGGTCATCCGATCCACCTCGGCCAGGGCGGCCTCGGCGGACTCGAGAACGATCTGCTGCCGGTCGTAGGCCCCGCGCTCGGGCGAGGCGCCGACGAGCCGCAGCCATCGCAGCAGCGGGGCCATCGTGAGCCCCTGGCACAGGATCGAGAGCAGGACGACGCCGAACGTCATCGTGACCAGCAGATCGCGGTGAGGCAAATCACGTGGCAGACCAAGGGCCAGCACCATCGAGAGCGCGCCCCGAAGCCCGCCCCACGCCAGCACCGCGCTCCACGAGGCCGGCAGTGACCGCCGGCCGAGCCGGACCAGGCCGGTGGACGCGGCGACCACCGCCGCCCGGCCGAGCGTCACCGCGGAGAACGCGAGCACGATCGGGACCCAGGCCGCGGCCAGGTCGACGAGGTGCACCTCGAAGCCGATCAACAGGAAGACGATCGAGTTCAGCGCGAAGGCCACGTAGTCCCAGAACGTCTCGACGGCCACCCGCGTGGACGGCGACATACCGACGCGGGCGCCGTAGTTGCCGCACAGCGTCCCGGCCACCACGGTGGCGATCACCCCGGAGTAGTGGAGATGCTCGGCGGCCGCGAACCCGCCGTAGGCCGCGATCGTGGTGAGCGTGATCTCGATCATCGGGTCGTCGATGCCCTTGATGACCTGCGAGATGGCCAGGCCGACCGCGACGCCCACCAGGAGACCCGCGCCCACGACGGTCACGAAGTCGAGGGCCACCGCGCGGGGCGAGCCGGCGCTGCCGGTCACCACCCTGAGGACCAGGCCGAAGAAGACGATCGAGGTCCCGTCGTTTAGGAGGCTCTCACCCTCTACCAAGAGCCCGAGCCGTCGGGGTGCGCCCAGGCTCTTGAACAGCGCGACCACCGCAATCGGATCGGTGGCCGCGATGACCGCGCCGAACAGGAGCGAATGACGCCATGTGAAGTCCGCGACCGACGAGAGGGCGCCGACCACCGGGGTCAGCAGGAGCGTGGTCAGGCCGATCGTGCCTGCGACCCCGGGGACCGCGAGCGCCACCACCAGGCCCCAGTCCCGGGAGAACTCCCTGAGCTCGATGTGGAAGGCGGCCTCGAACAGGAGGCCGGGCAGGATCAGCGAGAAGAGCAGCTCGCGGGTGAGGTGAGGCGGCTCGAAGAAGCGGAAGGAGCCCATAACCACTCCGGTGAGCACGAGGGCGACCGTGTACGGGACGTGGACCCGCCGGGCCGCGATGGCGACCACGGTGGCGACGATGAACAGCAGGATGAGGACCGTTTCCTGGTGGGACACGACGGCGTCTCGGGCCGGCTTCGGATGACGAGCGTCAGCAGCCCGGCGGGAGGATGGCCGACCCGTGGAGGCGGCTGTAGTCGCCATAGCGGCGCCGCACCATGACGTGGAAGTGCGGCTCTCCGAACTCCTCCACCGCGTGGACGAGGCCCATCCGGCGCAAGCGATGCAGGATCGTCCGGAGCCAGGCGATCTCCGCGTCAGCCAGGTCACGCTTGGACAGATCCACCGCCGCTCCGGTCAGGTGAGTCGACACCACCGCGCCCTCAGCCGGCGCCGCGCTCGGATTCGTCCGCTGCAGCGCCAGCTGGACGAGGGCGGTGCGGGTCAGGCTCGTGACGCGCAGCCGTCGACCGAACACGCGATGGAACGCGGCCGCGAGGTGCTCGACGAAGGTCCGGACCCACGGGCGCGCCACCCGGAGGGCCAACCGCGTCCCCGTGACGTAGTACGTCG
>DATFGS010000708.1:0-2559 GCA_035249225.1 Candidatus Methylomirabilota bacterium
TCCACCCGGTGCGCGGTGAAGGGGACGTCGCCGTGGTTCTCCACCAGGAGCGCGTCGGCGCCGCCGTCGGCCAGGGCGCGCGCGTCGTCGAGGGCGGCGCGCAGGAGCGCGGGCATGTCGCTGTCCCAGCGCGGGCTCCCCGGCAGCGCGCGGAGGTGCACCATGCCGATGACGGCGCGCGTGGTGGCCGCCGGCAGACCGAGGACGCTGGCGAGCGTCATGGAAGACCCCGTTTCATGGAGAAAAAGCATAGCACGCGTGCTTGGCGGGTTGGGAGGCGTAGCCTATACTTGAGCCGGTCATGGCAGGGGCGTCGAGCACCTCTGGTCCGACGTCGCGGCCCCATCCCGCGGCAGGAGGCAGCCAATGGGCTACAGCACCATCCTGGTGGACCGGACCGACGGCGTCGCCACGATCACGCTCAACCGGCCGCAGGCCCGGAACGCGCTCGATCTCGTCATGCGGCGCGAGCTGCTGACCGCGCTGGACGAGCTGGAGGCGGAGGCGGCCGCCCGCGTGATCATCCTGACCGGCGGGGGCGGGCACTTCTCGGCGGGCGGCGACGTGAAGACGATGGCCGCGAAGCGGCAGACCGCCGCGGAGGGCCGCGCGCGCGTGGAGTCGCTCAACCGCTTCATCATCCGGCTCTTCGAGTATCCCAAGCCCACCATCGCGATGGTGGACGGCTTCGCGGTCGGCGCCGGCTGCAACATCGCGCTCGGCTGCGATATCGTCATCGCGTCCGATCGCGCGCACTTCGGCGAGGTCTTCGCCAAGATCGGGCTCGTGCCCGACGGCGGCGGGACGTGGCTGCTGCCGCGGCTGGTCGGCCTCGCCAAGGCGAAGGAGCTGGTGTTCTCGGCCGACATCATCGACGCGGCGGAAGCCCTGCGCATCGGGCTCGTCAACCGGGTGGTGCGGGCGGCCGAGCTCGAGGCGACCACCCGGGCGCTCGCCGCCCGGATCGCGGCGGGCCCTCCGGGCGCGATCGGCCTGGCGAAGGCGCTCCTGAACCGCTCGGCCACCGTGGACCTGTCCACCTCGCTCGGCTTCGAGGCCTACGCCCAGGCCCAGAGCATCACCACCGACGACCACGCCGAGGGCGTGCGCGCCTTCCTCGAGAAGCGCTCGCCGAAGTTCACGGGCACATGAGCGGCTCCGTCCTCCGGGCCCGGATCATCGCCACCGGCATGTCCGTCCCGGAGTGCGTCGTCACCAATGCGCTGCTCTCCCGCTGCATGAGCACGAGCGACGAGTGGATCGTCCAGCGCACCGGCATCCGCGAGCGCCGCATGTCGCCGGACACCTACCGCATGCTCCTGCGTCTCGCGGAGGCGCCCGACAAGCCCGCGTTCATGCGGGAGGTCCGCGAGCGGGGGCTGGACGGCCAGATCGACTCCACGCTCACGGTGACCGACCTGTCGATCGACGCCTCGCGGATGGCGCTCAAGAACGCGGGCCTCGGCCCGGAAGATCTCGACTGCATCATCCAGTCCACCACGCTGCCGGATCTCGCCTATCCCGGACCCGGCTGCGTGATGCAGGGCCGCCTCGGGCTCACCAGCACGCCGGTGTTCAACCTCGCCCAGGGCTGCGCGGGCTTCGTCTACGGGCTGGCGCTGGCCGACCAGCTGATCCGCGGCGGGATGTACCGGCGGGTGCTCGTGGTGGGCGCGGAGCTGCTCTCGTCCGCCTTCGACTACACCGACGAGGGCCGCGACATGGCGGTGCTCTTCGCCGACGGCGCCGGGGCCGCGGTCGTCGAGGCGGTGGACACCGAGGCGGGCCATCCGCGCGGGCTGATCTCGCATCACCTGCATTCGGACGGCACCGCGCTCGAGGCCCTGCACGGCGAGATATGGGGCTCGTCCACGTTCCCGCCGGTGTCCAAGAAGAAGATCGACGACGGCCGCGCCCGCCCGCGCATGAACGGGCGGGCGGTGTTCGTGAACGCGGTGAGGCGCGTGCGGGAAGTGGTGCAGGAGTGCCTCGACGCCAACGGCCTCCGGGCGGGCGACGTGGACTGCTACCTCTTCCACCAGGCGAACCTGCGCATCATCGAGGCCGCCGCCGAGCACTTCCGGATCCCGGCCGCACGGTACTTCACCAACCTCGACCGCTACGGCAACACGGCGGCTGCCTCCGTTCCCATCTGCCTCCACGAGGCGCTGTCCGAGGGCCGGATCAAGGACGGCGACCTCGTCATGCTGGTGGCCTTCGGCACCGGCTTCTCGTGGGGGGCCACGCTCCTGCGCTGGTGAGCCCTCCCGACGGTTTCCGCGGCTGGCTCCAGCGTCTCGGATGGAGCCGGCCCCTCGAGCGCCGCGCCCTCGTCCTGGCCGGCGGCGGGGTCATCGGCGGCATGTACGAGGTCGGCGCGCTCGCCGCGCTCGACGAGGGTCTGCCCGGCTTCCGCGCCAACGACTTCGACCTCTACGTGGGCTCGAGCGCCGGCTCGGTCGTCGCCGCGCTCATGGCCAACGGGGTGCGCCCGCGCGAGCTGTACGCGATCCTGGACGAGGAGCGCGACGACCCGCTCAACTTCAACCGCGGCGCGGT
>DATFGS010000709.1:0-1574 GCA_035249225.1 Candidatus Methylomirabilota bacterium
ACGGCCCCACCCCATCACCAACCTCCGCGCGCCCGAGATCTCCATCCAGCGCGTCGGCGATGTGGCGCTGATCCACGCGAGCTTCGAGGACACGCGGCCCGACGGCAGCCACGGCCGGGGCCGCTACACCGACATCTGGCAGGAGCGGAACGGGCGCTGGCTCTGCGTCTCCGCCCACTTCACGAGGTGCTGATCATGGCCACCGACGAGGCGACGCTCGAGGCGCTCAATCGCGAGTACATCCGATCGGTCAGCGAGGCGGACGTGCGGTGGTTCGACGCGAATCTGTCCGCGGACTTCGTCAACAGCAATCCCGACTGCTCGCTCCTGGACCGCGCGGGCTTCCTGGCCCAGATCGGACGCGGGTCGACCGTGAAGGACCTCGGCATCGAGGACGTGCTGATCCGCGTGCTGGGCGGCGTGGCGTTGATCCACGCCCGCACCACCTACACCCGGGCGGACGGCCAGCCGGGGGCCGGGCGCTACACGGACGTGTGGGCGCGGCGCGGCGCGGGCTGGGTGTGCGTGGCGGCGAACGTCACGCGCCTGTGAGGCGCGGGCCCCTCCTACTTCACGACGATCGTGCCGGTGTGCGACTGGGCCTTGTCGGCCTGCACATGCACCGTGTAGTCGTAGCGGCCCGGTCTCTCGAACTTGATGGTGGATCCGGCCTTTCCGACGTAGAAGCGGATGGCGTCGTTGTCGCCGAACCAGACGTGCGAGGTGCGCCCGGACACGTTGACGAACTCCACCGCCTCCCCGGCCCTGATCTCGAGCGTTCTGGGTTTGATCTCGTCCCGCGTCACGGTGACCTTGACGATCGCCCACGCCGCGCCGACCCCCAGTGCGGCCGTGAGCATCACCCCTGCCGCCAGAACCCTCATGGTCTTGGTCATCCCTGCCTCCCTTGGGCGGCCGCGAGCGGGCCGCGGAGATGCTACTCCATTTCGCCGCCGGTGACGATCGGCCCCGGCGTGGCCCGGCCCGCCACCGCCCGCACGAAGCGCTCCACCTCGGCCTCGTCGTTGTAGCAGTGCGGGCCGGCGCGGACCAGCGCGTCGACTCCGCCCGGCCGCTTCGGCCGCCGCCTCGTAGCCGCCGATGGCGGCCACCCCGGGCGTGTTCGATCTGACCAGTGGCACGTCGAGCGTCATGACGGCCTCCTCGCCGGCTCGTGGCGGCCATGATGCCACGCGCGGACCGGCCCGTCACCTGCTTGCCCGAGCGTCGTTGCTCGCGCTCTCGTTCACCGGCAGCTTGCGGAATCTCGGGCCGATCGCCTATGCTGCCCGCTCACGGCCTCGGCACCTTCGAGCTCGTGATCAACGTGAAGATCAGTGACACGCTTCGGGCCGTGGGCCCACCGCGTGAGGAGGTGAGCCATGAAATTCGGCCTCTACAGCTCGATCGCCAATCCGCCGCGGGGTGAGCAGCTCGATCGCTGCATCGACGAGGTCATCGCCGAGGCCCAGCTGGCCGAGGCCAGCGGCTTCGACTCCTGCTTCTTCGGCGAGCACCACCAGGACCACGACGGGTTCCTGCCCTCGCCGCTGATCGTGGCCACCGCGGTGGCC
>DATFGS010000710.1:0-28955 GCA_035249225.1 Candidatus Methylomirabilota bacterium
TGTCGCGAGGAGCGCGACGGCACCCCGGAAGCCGCCCTGGCCCGGCTCGCCGAGGCGGCCGGGCGCGGGCCGGTGCTGGCCGGGCCCCTCGACATGGGCGGGCTCGGCTACATGCCCCATCACGCGCAGCTGTCGGGCAGCGATCACTTCGTGGTGGTGCTGGGCGTCGAGCACGACCGCGTGCGGATCCACGATCCCGAGGGCTATCCGTATGCGGCGCTGCCCACCGCCGAGTTCCTGCGCGCCTGGAAGGCGGACCGCGTGCGGTACGCCCAGGTGCCGTACGCGATGCGCGCGGGCTTCCGCCAGGTGCGTCATCCCGCGCGCGAGGAGATGATCGCGCGCACCCTCGCCGTGGTCCGCACCGGCCTGGCCGCCGAGCCGGGCGGCGCGGATCAATACGGCGGGCCTCGCGCGATCCGCCTGCTGGCGTCGGACCTGCGCGGCGCGGTGGCCAAGCGCCTGGCCGGGCACTTGACCTACTTCGCGTTCCCGCTGGCGGCCCGGCGCAGCCACGATGCCGCGGCCTTCCTGCGCGAGGGCGGGCACGCCGCCGCCGCCGGGCTCTTCGAGCGGAAGGCGCAGTGCTTCGGCGAGGCCCAGTACGCGGCCGTGCAGGAGCGCTGGGAAGACACCGCCGGCCTGCTGGAGTCCATCGCGGAGCTCGAGGAAGGCCTGATCCACGCCCTCAGCCCGGCCTGAAGTAGCGCTCCGGCGGCACGTCGTCGTCCCGCTGGCCGGGTTCAGGTAGATGAGCGGTAGAGCGCGCCCCCGATCATGCCCGCGAAAGCGTACTTAACATAATCTCTCTTATCAGACTATCCGACGCCGCGAACAGGGTGCCGGCTGGTCGTCGGATCCACGGCTACTTGCCGGCCGGACCGAGCGCGGCCAGGCGGCCGCGGATGTCCTCGGCGCGGCGCGTCTCCGGCGCGTCCTTGAGCAGGCGCTCGTATGTCGCCCGCGCCTCCGCCGGCTTGCCCGCCAGCGTCTGCGCGCGCGCCAGATCGAGCAGCGCCTCCTCGAAGAAGAACTGCTTGGGGCCGAGCCCGCGCGCCGCCGCGTCGTACGCGGTCACCGCGCTGGCGTAGTTCTTCTGCGCCTCCCAGGTGTAGCCGACACCCGAGGCGCTCAGCGTGCGGAGGCTGCCGCCCGCGCCCTTGGCCAGCGCGATCTCGTAGGCGGCCCGCGCGGCGGCGTAGTCGCCGGCCTGGTACTGGAGATTGCCGAGCTGGTAGGCGGCCTGGGCGGCCGCGCTGGACCGGCCGTGCTGGGTCAGGACGGCCTGGAGCTGGCCGATGGCCTTCTGCCGGCCCTCCGCGGTGGCCAGCGGGCCGTCGCCCTGCTGGACGGCCTCCGCGGTTCCGGCGAGCGCCGCCTGGCCGCGCGCGTCCTCGGCACGCAGCCAGAGCCAGCCCGCGGTCCCCAGCAGGCCCAGGGCCACCACCACGCCCGCGATCTTGAGCCCCAGGCGCGCCGCGCGAGTCTGGAGGAGCTCGGCCAGGTCGCTCACCGCCGCCGCTCCTCCGCGGGATCGGCGCCGTCCGGCCGCTCGATCCAGATCTCGCCCTTGACCGCCGCGCCGTCAGCGGCCGAGAAGCTGCCGGTCTTGAGCGTGCCGGTCAGCACCCCGGTCGGCAGGATCTCCACGCGGGTCGCGGCCGAGAGATTGCCGCGCACGGTGCCGCCGACCACGATGGCCCGCGCATTGATGTTGGCGTCGACGTCTGCGCCTTCGCCCACCAGCACCCGGCCGGTCACGTTGATGTCGCCCTCGAAGCGGCCCGCGATGTGGAAGTCGCCCTCGCCGGCGACCTCGCCCTTGAAGGTCAGGCCGGCGCCGAGGCCGGGGGGCTCGCTGCGGGCTTCCCGGTGGGCGGCCAGATCCGCGGCCAGCGAGTCCGAGTCGCCGCCGCCCAGGCCCAGGTACCGGAGAGTGCGGCCCAGCGCGCCCACGCGCTCCGTCTCTACGCGCTCGGGGTCGGCCGCCCGGCGCCCGCGCGGGCGGCCTCCACGCGGCGCAGGCCGAGACCCGAGCCCACGAGCAGGAGGCAGGAGCCGATGAGCAGGAGCGACGCCAGGCGACCCGGCGGGATCACGGGGTGCTCGCTGAGGCCGATCGTCACCTCGACGGGCAGGCTGACCAGGGCCAGCCCCGCGATGAGGCCGGTCACCGCGCTCGCCCGCCACTTCAGCGCTCCCGGGAGCCGTCGCATGGCGCGTAGTGTAGCCACCGGGATACCCGATAGCAACCAGAAGCGGCCGCGACCGCTTGACGGGGTCGGCGCGCGGGACTACTCTCCAGGCTCCCATGCTCGACGGTGGCGGGCGCGCGCGTCTCCTCCACGTGGCCATCTGGCTGGCCACGCTGTTCTTCACCGCCATGCTCTTCGTGCCGCTCCTGAGCGAGGCGGTGCGCCGTGTGACCGAGATGCCGTCCGGCGGGCACTTCTGATGTCGGCGGAGATGGCGGTGGGCCGCCTCCTGGTGGTGATGCACGACGAGCACGCGCGCGGTCTGCTGGCGGCCGTGCTCCGCGCCGACGGCCACGCGGTGGACACGGCCGGGACCCGCGCCGAGGCGCTCGGCCTGATCGACCGGCACGCGTACGCGCTGGTCCTGAGCGCGCTGCGGATGCCGGAGCTCGACGGGTCGGCGCTATCGGAGGTGCTGCAGGCGCGGTGGCCGCAGGCGATGCCCGCGCTGGTCTTCGTGACCGGGCCGGCCTTCACGCCCGACTTCGCGCGGTTCCTGATGGAGTCGGCCGCGCCGCTGCTGCCGTGGCCGGCCCGGCCGGCCGACATCAGCCGGATCGTGGCCCGCTCGCTCGCCCCGACCGCCGCCTGAGGCGGGCTAGCCGGTCGGCTTGTCGGGGATGCGGGCCTTGGGCCGCGTCCCCTGCCCGTCGCGCCGCCGGGTGAGCTCGAAGGCCATCAGCCCCACCGTGACCACGAGGATGATCCAGCCCGCCACGTCGAGATTGACGATGAGCCACCCGACCAGGCTGAGCGCAGCGAGGAGCCACACGATGGCGACGGAGCGAGAGCTGAGCCAGCGCATCGGGGCCAATTATCCGGGCGCCGGGCGCGCAAGTCAAATGCGCGGGGCCGCGCGCGCTCAGAGACGGCGGAGAAAGCTCTCCGGATCGTCGAGGAACGCGCGGGTGATGCGCACGTGCTCCACGTCGGAGTACGCGACCGGCGCGATCGCGCCGTCCTCGAGCAGCCGGATGTCGGCCCGCGGCAGCGCCATCAGGATCGGCGAGTGCGTGGCGATGACGAACTGGCACTCCTCGGCCACCCGATCGCGCAGCAGGGCGAGGAGCGCGAGCACGCGCGTGGGCGACAGCGGGATCTCGGGCTCGTCGAGGAAGTAGAGCCCGCGCGGCACCAGCCGCTGCTGGAGCAGGTGCAGAAAGGTCTCGCCGTGCGAGCGCGCGTCCGGCTCGGCCCCGTAGCGGCGGGTCAGCGCGGCCCGCTCCTTGGCCGCCGCGCCCATCGCGAGGCGCTGGCCCCACGAGCCATCCGGTCGCGAGACGCGCAGCTCGTCCTCCATCGCGCGCAGGCCCGCGATCTCCCCGCCCACCCGCAGGGTGAAGCCGAAGACGTCCTCCGCGCGCAGGAAGAGGGTGGCGCGCGGATGCCGGGCGCGCGGGAAGCGGTAGGCCCGGGCGAAGGCGCGCGCGGCCGCGAGCGTCGGATCGCGCTCGAGATCGCGGCCCCCCGCCGCCACCGCGCCGGCGCCCGCGGCCAGCCCCTCCAGCAGCGTGGACTTGCCGCAGCCGTTCTCGCCCACCAGGAAGGTGACGGGCGCCCGGAAGTCGAGACGCTCGAGATCGCGGAAGAGCGGCAGCGTGAAGGGAAACGGCGCGGGCTCCCGCAAGGCCGCGGCGCGGCGGATGCCGGTCAGGAAGAGCCCGGACCGCGCCGCGGCCTTGCGAGAGCCCGCCCGCTTCACGCGGAGCTCGAGGACCCGGCTAGCGCAGCTCCGGGATGACCCAGAGCGGCTTCTCGCCGCGGGCCACCCGTTGCACGTTGTCGAACGCGTTGCGGAAGGCCTTGAACCAGTTGTCCCAGGTGGGGCCCGCGGTGTGCGGGGTGAACGTCACGTTCTCGAGCGCGAACAGCGGGTGATTCGCGATGGGCGGCTCCTCCACCATGACGTCGAGCCCGGCCGCCGCGATGACGCCGGTGGTCAGCGCGGTGTGGAGCGCCTTCTCGTCCACCACCGGGCCCCGGCAGGTGTTGATCAGCACCGCGGAGGGCCGCATCATGCCCATCTCGCGGGCGCCGAACATGTTGCGGGTGACCGCGTTCAGCGGCACGTGCAGCGAGACGATGTCGGCGGTGCGCAGCAGCTCCGGCAGGAGCATGAAGCGGACGCCGAGGGCGTCCTCCGCGTCCTCGACCAGACGCGCGATGTCGTAGTAGACGATCTTCATGTCGAACGCGGCGGCCCGGCGGGCGACCTTCTTGCCGATGGTGCCAAGGCCCACGATGCCGAGGGTCTTGCCCTCCAGCTCGTAGGTCCGGTTCGAGGCGAAATCCCCCACCCGCCACTTGCCGGTGATCACGTTGCCGTGGTGCCAGGAGAGCTTGCGGTACACCGCGAGCATCAGCATCAAGGTGTGCTCGGCCACCGCCACCGAGTTGGACCCGCCGTTGTTGGCCACCGGCACCCCCGCCCGCTTGGCCGCGGCCACGTCGAGGCGGTCGTAGCCGGCGCTGATCAGCTGCACCAGCTTGAGGCCCGAGGCCGCCTTGAAGAACTCGCTGTTCAGCTCGGGGCGCGGGAAGCCCACGTAGTACGCGGCGTCGGCGAGCGCGGCGGTGAACTCGGGCGTGCCCGCGTCCACCACGACCAGCTCGTAACCGGCCGGGACGTAGCTCCGCGCGATGTCGAGCATCGCGGGGGGGAACTTGGGGGAGACGACGATCTTGGTGGCCACGGGAGCCTCCTTTGGCTGGGGGGTGAGCGGAGCGATCACGCGCGCCAGTATACGGCTTCGGCCCGCGCCGCGGTGGGGCGCGCGCGACCGGCATCTCCTGCGCGGGGCCGGCGGCCTCCAGCCTGGGTACTCCCTTTCCCAGCTTCGCCCCGGGCTTTCTCTGCCGTCTGAGCCGAACGCATGCAAGCTATTTGAATCATGGGTGTTTTCCGATGGTCCGACCTTTGCTGTCCCTGGGAGGCACCAACGACAGGGGGACGCTCCGATGAAACGCTACCTGGTGACCCTGGCCTGGATCCTCTGGGCCCACGAGACCGCGCAGGTCGGCGAGCAGATCGTCGACCGCGGCTACACCGCGATCGACTCCTTCGAGACGCGGCAACTCTGCCATGCGGCCATGACGGACTATGCGGGGCTCAAGCTGGTCCGGCAGGGCAAGATCCGCGTGGACTTCAGCTGCCTGCCCGAGCGCACCAGCCCGGAGCCGACGCGCTCGGCCGTCGGCTAGCGCCGGCCGCGCGCGCGGGGCTCACGCCCCGTTGCGGTGCACCGCCGGGGCCGGCTGGTTGATGCCCACCGGGGCATTGGCCTCGAACGGGCTCCAGAGCCCGAGCTCCTTGCCTATCTCGCGCACCGCCGGGAGCACCTCCTGCCCGAGCAGCCGGATGCAGCTGGTGGCGTCCGCGTTGCTCACGAACCCGTCGCTGGCCCACAGCCCCAGGATGGACGGCCGCGTCTCCTCGAGCAGGCGCCGGAACTTGGGGAGCACCGTCTTCGGCGTGCCCGCGATGATCTGCTGGTCGCGGATCTGCTCCTCGAAGCTGGCGGCCCGGGGGTTCGAGCCGCGGCCCACCGCGTACTCCACGAAGGCCTTGCGGTACGACGGCGAGAAGTACCCGGACGGGCTCGACCACACCGGGTGCGCGAGGCCGGTGAACTCGCCCTGCATCCACATGAACTGGCGCGCGTTGGCGAGCGCCTTCTCCTCGGTGTCGGCCACGTGGACGCGCTGGAGATACCCGCGGTTCTCCGGCCCGCCGGTGTAGCCGGCCTCGGCCGCCACCGAGTCGTAGAGCTCCCAGATCTTCTTGGTCGCCTCGATCGCGGTGCTGAGCGCGATGTAGGGATACCGCTGGCGCGCGGCCCAGATGATCGTCTCCTTGCTGAGCACGCCCGGAATCCAGATGCGCGGGTGCGGCTTCTGCAGCGGCACCGCCCACGGGTTCACCACGCGATGCTGGTAGTGGGTGCCCTCGAAGCGGAACGGGCCCTCCTGCGTCCACGCGCGCACGATCAGCTCGTGGGCCTCCTCGAAGCGCTCGCGGTTGAAGGCGGGGTTGACGCCGGTGGCGAGCTGCTCCTGGCCGCCCCCGCGCACGAAGCCGGAGACGAGCCGCCCGCGCGAGACCATGTCGATCATGGCCAGCTCTTCCGCGAGCCGCACCGGGTTGTCGGCGAGCGGCAGCGGGTTGCCGAGCAGCACGATCTTCACGCGCTTGGTCGTCGCGGCCAGGATCGAGGCGAAGACGTTGCACTTGGCCTGCATGCAGAACGGTGCGTTGTGGTGCTCGTTCAGCATGATGCCGTCGAAGCCGACTTCCTCGGCGAGCCGGTAATGCTCGAGGTACTCGTTGTAGAGCCGGCTGCCCGCCACCGGGTCGAAGTGCCGGTTCGAGAACATCAGCGCGGTGGCGCCCCGCTTGCGACCTTCCTCCTCGGGGTACGCCGACATCGGCTGTTCCGTGAAGTACATGAGGTGCATGAGGGTCCCCCGATCAGGCCTGCACGAACGGCACGATGAGCTTCGCGAGCGCTTCGGGCTGCTCCATCTCGAGGAAGTGGCCCGTCCCGTCCACCACGGCGAGCCGGCTCTTGGGCAGCGCGCGCGCGTACTGCTCCCCCACCCCGACCGGCACGATCCGGTCCTGCCGCCCCCACACGATCAGGGCGTCGCTCTGCACGCCGCCCAGCAGCGGCGGGAGGGTCGGGTTGTACATGTAGGGCTTCCACGCGATGCGGAAGGTCATCTCGCGATTGAGATCCCACTGCTCGAGCTGCGGCGTCGACGGGTCGGGAGTGAACAGCCGGTCGAAGGCGGTCTGGTCCTCGAAGCCCGCCCGCACGTAGTCGATGTAGCTCACGAGCGCCTGGTCGAGGATCTCGCCGTCCGCCGGCTTGACGCCCATCGGGCCGACGAGGGCCAGCTTGCGGAAGGCGCGCGGCGACATCGTGGCCATCTCGGCCGCGATCCAGCCGCCGAAGCCCAGGCCGACCAGGGCCACGTCGGCCCCTCCGCGCTGGGCGAGCAGGGCGTGGTACGTCACCGCGACGTCGCGCACGCTGCGCATGAAGGCGGGACGCTCCGAGCCGTCGTAGCCCGGATGCGAGGGCAGCAGCAGGGTGAAGCGCTCCGCGAGCGCGTCGTAGAACGGCAGCTGCTCGAGCGTGCCGATGTCGTGATGGAGCACGAGCAGCGGTGCGCCGCGGCCGGCGGTACGTAGTCTTACGGAGGAGCCGGCGACCCGGACCTCCTCGGTGGTCCAGACGAGCGCGGAGGCGGTCGGCGTCATGGCAGCGACGCTATCAAATCGCCTTCCGCCCCGCAAGCCGCGCGGCTGCGTCGATGACCGGCGCGAGCGCGGCGGCCCCGAGCGCGAACAGGATCGAGTAGCGGGGCCGGAGGTCAGCGGGGATGAAACGCGGGCGGCGGCGTGGCGTCGCGCAGCCAGCGCTGGCCGTCGTAGACCGTGAACGGGGGCCGCTCGCCGCCGATGACGCTCACGTGGCTGACCAGGCCCTCCTCCGGGCCGAGCCAGAGGTGCAGCATGCAGGCCGGCGGCTCCATCACCACGGCCAGGCGCGGCTCCGCCGCGAGGTCGAGCGCGAGCTGGTGCGCGGTCGCGGGACAGGTGCTGGCCACCGTGCCCCCGAAGCGGCGCGTCATCGGCCGGTGCACGTGCCCGCACAGCACCCGCTCGACCTGCGCATGACGGCCGATCACCGCCGCGAGCTCCCCCTTGCCCTCGAGGCCCATCGCGTCCATCGCCCGCATGCCGGTCGTGAACGGGGGATGGTGCATGAAGACCACGGTCGGCCGATCGCGGCCCTCGCCCAGGCGCGCGTCGAGCCAGGCGAGCCGCTCGGCGCACAGGAGGCCGCCGGGGGCGCCGGGGACGTGCGTGTCGAGGCCGATGAGCCGCACCGGCCAGCCCTCGATCGTGTAGTGCAGGAAGCCGCCGTCCCCCGGGAGGTAGCCGGCGTCGGCGAAGGCGCGCGCCAGCGGCCCGCGCGCGTCGTGGTTGCCCGGGATCACGTACAGCGGCATCGCGAGGCCGTCCAGGATCGCGCGCAAGCGCGCGTACTCCTCCGGTTCGCCCCGCTCGACGAGATCGCCGGTGGCCAGGACCAGGTCCGGCCGCGGGCTGAGCCCGTTCAGATGGGCGACCGCGCGCTCCAGGTGCTCCGCGGTGCGGAAGTGCCGATCGTTGACGCTGCCCGGCGTGCTGATGTGCAGGTCGGTGATCTGGGCGATGAGCATGACCAGATCATACATTGACAGGCGCGGCCCCTCCGGGCTAGAAGTACCGGCATGATCCGCCGGGCGAAGCGCACCACCGACAAGACCCGGCTGGGGTCCCCGACGACGGGACGCCCAGCGGGATGGTGACGCGCGCCCGGCGACCGACCTAGACCACTCGAAACCGTTCTCGCCGCCACGAGGCCCGCGACCACCACCCGGTGATCGCGGGCCTCGTGCGTTTCGGGGACCAAGGAGACCATGTCATGCGGAAGCGTGTCGCGGTGGTGGGAGCGACCGGCATCGCGGGCCAGCAGTTTGTGCTCGCCCTCGCGCAGCACCCCTGGTTCGAGATCGTGCGGCTGGCCGCCTCCGAGCGCTCGGCGGGGAAGACCTACCGCGCCGCCCTCCGCGATCCCGGGACCGGCGCCCGCCGGTGGTGGTGTCCGGAAGAGCCGCCGGTCCATCTCCTCGACCTGCCCGTCGAGAACGCGGACGGCCTCGAGCTGGACGGCGTCGATCTCGTGTTCAGCGCGATCGAGTCGGACGCGGCGCGGGAGCTGGAGGGGCGGTACGCGCGGAGCACGCCGGTGCTGAGCGCCGCCTCCGCGTTCCGCTACGACGAGGACGTGCCGATCCTGGTGCCCGGCGTCAATCCCGAGCACGCCGCGCTGATCGACCACCAGCGGCGGGCGCGCGGCTGGCGGGGGTTCGTCGCGCCGCTCCCCAACTGCACCACGATGGGCCTGGCGATGACGCTGCGGCCCCTGCAGGAGCGCTTCGGCGTCCAGCGGGTGGTGATGACGTCGCTGCAGGGGATCTCGGGAGCGGGCCGCTCGCCGGGCGTGATCGCCCTCGACATCGCCGACAACGTGATCCCCTTCATCCCGGGCGAGGAGGAGAAGGTGGCGCGCGAGACCGGCAAGATCCTCGGCCGCCTGGATGGCGCGCGCGGCGTCGTGCCCGCGACGTTCCCGGTGAGCGCCACCTGCACGCGCGTCGCGGTGAGCGAGGGGCACACCGAGGCGGTCGCGGTGTCGCTCGGCGCGGCCGCGACGCCCGCGGACGTGGCCGGCGCCTTCGGAGACTTCGGCCGCGACCTCGCGCGGCTCGCGCTGCCGTCGGCGCCGCGCCGGCTGATCACCGTGCACGACGACCCGTTCCGGCCGCAGCCGCGGATCGACCGCGACGCGGACGGCGGCATGACCACCAGCGTCGGCCGCATCCGCGCGGACGCCGCGCTCGCGCACGGGGTCAAGTACGTGCTCGTGTCGCACAACACGAAGATGGGGGCGGCGAGCGGCGCGGTGCTCACCGCCGAGTGCCTGGCGCTCGCCGGCTACCTCTAGTTCTTGACTCGGTCCGCCTTTGCTCCCATAGTTTGTCGCGACGGGGCCGATTCCATCGACGTGCATCCATCAGGAGGCGAAGCGATGGCGGGGACGAACGCGCTGACGTACCAGGTCGTCGAGGGCTGGGAGCAGCTGCCCAAGGGCTACGAGCACCGCGACGTGGCGGGGGTGGCGGTGGACGCCGAGGACCGCGTCTTCCTGATCTGCCGCGGCGATCACCCCATCATGGTCTACGACCACAAGGGCAAGTTCCTGTCCTCCTGGGGCGAGGGCCAGTTCACCTACCGGACCCACGGCATCACGATCGGCCCCGACGGCAGCGTGTACTGCACCGACGACGGCAACCACACCGTGCGGAAGTTCACCCCGCAGGGCAAGCTGCTGCTCACGCTCGGCACGATGGACAGGCCGTCCGACACCGGCTACGACGGCAAGGACACCATGACGGTGTCGCGCCCCGGGGTCGCCTTCAACCGGCCCACCAACCTGGCGGTGGGGCCGAAGGGCGATCTCTACGTCTCCGACGGCTACGGCAACTGCCGCGTGCATCAGTTCTCCCCGAGCGGCGAGCTCAAGCGCGCGTGGGGCGTACCCGGCAGGGGCCCCGGGCAGTTCATCCTCCCGCACGGCATCGCGGCCGCCGCGGACGGGCGCATCTTCGTCTGCGACCGGGAGAACGATCGCATCCAGATCTTCAGCCCCGATGGCGAGTACCTCTCGGAGTGGACCGACACCCAGCGGCCGACCCATCTCGTGTTCGATCCGCAGGGGCGCGCCTACGTCTCCGAGCTGTGGTGGCACAAGGGCCAGACCTCGCAGCGCCATGGCCCGATCACCGAGGCGCGCTACGGCCGCGTGAGCGTCTACGACAAGGACGGCCGGCTGCTCACCCGCTGGGGCACGCCCGACCAGGCCGCGCCGGGCAGCTTCGCGGCGCCCCACGGCATCGCGGTGGACTCGAGCCGGAACATCTTCGTGGCCGAGGTCACCTGGACCTTCGCGGTCAGCCGCGGCCTCGTCGAGGCCGGCTGCCACACCTTCCAGAAGTTCGCGCTCGCGGCCTGAGGAGGCGCTCGTCCGATGGATCACCAGAGCTCGAAGAACGGAACTCACGCCAACGGGGCCGGTGCCCCGATCGGCCGGCGCCGCCTGCTCAAGACCGGCGGCGCGGCGCTGACCCTCGCGGCGGCGGGACTCCCGCGCCGCGCGGCGGCCCAGGGGAAGACGGGCGGGACGCTCACGTTCGCGAGCACCGCGCTGCCGCCGAGCCTCGAGCCGCACATGCAGGGGCTCGACATCTGGCAGCGCCGCAAGCCGCTGCTCTACGAAAACCTGGTCTGGATCGACCACGCGCTCGAGCCCAAGCCGGAGCTCGCCGAGCGCTGGGAGCAGAAGTCGCCCACCGAGTACGTCTTCCACCTGCACCGGGGCGTCCGGTTCCACAACGGCAAGGAGATGGACGCGGAGGACGTGAAGTACAGCTACGAGCGCATCCGCGACCCCAAGGTGAGCCCGGGAGCGAGCGACCTGGCCTACGTGAGCCAGATCGACGCGGTGGATAAGTACACCGTGCGCTTCGTGCTCTCCGCGCCCGCCGCCACCTTCCTGGCCAACCTGGGCGGCAAGTACAACGGGGTCATCCCCAAGGACGCGGGCGGCGACGGCAAGGCGCTGCTGACCACCACGGTCGGCACCGGGCCCTTCGCGCTCGACAGCTTCGACCCGAGCCGGCGCCTCGCGCTCAAGCGGCACGCCCAGTACTGGGGCGCCCAGAAGCCGCTGCTCGACGCCATCGTGTTCCAGGCGATCCCGGACGAGTCCTCCATCGTGGCGGGACTGCGGACGGGCCAGATCACCCTCGCCGAGTTCTCTTCCGCGCTGTCGTTCCAGGTGGCGAAGACGGTGCCGACGCTGGAGGCGATCCAGGCCCCGTCCACCCGCTGGGTGGTGCTCGACCTCGCGGGCGATCAGGAGCCGACCAGCAAGCTCGAGGTGCGCCAGGCCATCGCGCTCGCCATCGACCGCGCCGCGATTCTCCAGATCGCGGGCTCCGGCCTGGGCCAGCGGCTCGGCGTGCTGCCGCCCGGCCTCAAGGGCTGGGCGCTGCCGTGGCAGGAGCTGCCGAACCAGCAGCGTGACGTCGCGAAGGCCAAGCAGCTCCTGCAGAAGGCGGGCTACCCCGGACGCGTGCCGATGAAGATCCGGAACATCGTCGGCTTCCCCGCCCTCGCCGCGGCCCTGCCCGTGATCGTCGACAACCTGAAGGAAGCGGGCATCGACGTGGCGGTGGAGACGGTGGACGGCGGCGTCTGGATCAAGGACTGGATCGTGCCGCAATCGCCGCCCACCATGAACGACTGGGGCGGCTACGTGGATCCTGACCAGGCCTTCCACCGCCACTTCCACTCCGCCCCGGGCGGCCGCGACTTCCGGCGGTGGAAGAACAAGGCGGCGGACGAGCTGATGGACGCCGGCCGCGTCACGCTGGACCGCGCCAAGCGGAAGCCGCTCTACGATCAGCTCCAGCGCATGTTCGCGGAGGACCCGATCACCATCCCGCTCTACTCGCCGGACCTGCTCTACGCCCGGCAGAAGAGCCTCAAGGGCTTCCAGCCGCACTCGACCGGCTTCTACTACGGTCTGCGCTTCGCCTCCCTCGAGAGCTGAGGAGCGCGGTCCCGCGGGCGCGTGCGCGCCTACCTCCTCCAGCGGCTCGCGGCGATGGGGCTCACCCTCTTCGGGGTGAGCCTGCTCGTCTTCGCGATGGTGCGGCTGATCCCGGGCACGGTGGTGGAGCAGCTCCTGGGGCAGGCCGCGATGGCCTCCCCCGAGGTCGTGACGTCGTTCCGCCGCTTCTTCGGCCTCGACCAGCCCTGGCACGTGCAGTACGGGGTCTGGCTGGCCGGCCTCCTGCGCGGCGATCTCGGCGTCTCGTGGCTCTCCGGTCGGCCGGTGCTGGCGCTCTTCCTCGAGCGGCTGCCCGTCTCGGCGGAGCTGGCCGTGCTCTCGGTGGGCTGGTCGCTGCTGCTCGGCATCCCGCTCGGCACCGCCTCTGCGGTCTGGCGCGGCGGGCTCCGCGACGGTCTGATCCGCGTGGGCGCCACGCTCGGCCTCTCGATGCCCGCCTTCTGGCAGGGCGCGGTGCTGATCCTGCTCTTCTCGCTCTACCTGGGCTGGATGCCCGGGCTCAACTGGGTCCCGTTCACCCGGAGCCCGTCGGCGAACCTGGCGATCATGGCGCTGCCCGCGTTCACCCTCGGCACCGCCACCGCCGCCATGATCACCCGCATGGCCCGCTCGTCCATGCTCGACGTGCTGGGGCGCGAGTACGTGCGCACCGCGCGGGCCAAGGGGGTGGCCGAGCGGCGGGTGACCTTCCACCACGCGCTGCGGAACGCGCTGATCCCGGTGGTCACGGTCGCGGGCGTCCAGCTCGGCTACATCGTCGGCGGCATCGTGGTGGTGGAGGACGTCTTCACCCTGCCCGGGGTCGGCCGCCTGCTGCTCGACGCCATCTTCCAGCGCGACTACCCGGTCGTCCAGGGCGTGATCCTGCTCCTGGCCGCCACCTTCATGGCGCTGAACCTCCTGGTGGACGTGCTGTACACCCTGATCGATCCGAGGCTGCGCCGTGGCTGAGGGCCGCGTCGCGCGCTGGCTGGTCCGGCGGCCACTCCTGGCGGGGGCCGGGCTCACCCTCGCCGGGCTCGTGCTGGCCGGCGTCCTGGCCGAGACGGTGGCGCCCTACTCGCCCACCACGGTCGACGCGACCCACATGTTCGGGCGGCCGGGCGGCGGCCACCTCTTCGGCACCGACCGCTTCGGGCGCGACGTGCTCTCGCGCGTGGTCTTCGGCATCCGCGTCTCGCTGGGCATCGCGGGCGCGGCCATCGCGATCGCCTTGCTGGCCGGCGGCACCCTCGGGATGCTGGCCGGCCTCGGCCGGGCCGCGGACCAGGCGCTGGGCCGGGTTATGGACGTCTTCTTCGCCTTCCCGCCGATCCTGCTCGCCATCGGGATCGCGGCGGTGCTGGGCGCCGGCCCGGGCACCGCGGTCGTCGCGATCGCGGTGGTCTACGCGCCGCTCTTCTTCCGCGTCGTCCGCGGCAGCGTGCTGGCCGAGTCGGCCCAGGCCTACGTGGAGGCCGCGGAGGCGCTGGGCCGCGGGCGCCTCGGGATCCTGTTCCGCCACGTGCTGCCGAACATCATCTCGCCGATCGTGATCCAGACCGCGGTGTGTCTCTCCTACGGCATCCTGATCGAGTCGGCGCTCTCGTACCTGGGGGTGGGCGTGCAGCCGCCGACGCCGTCCTGGGGCGCGATCCTGAACGAGGGCAAGGAGTTCCTGATGCTGGCGCCGTGGGTGTCCCTGTTCCCGGGCGCGGCCATCATGCTGGCGGTACTGTCCCTTAACGTGCTCGGCGACGGATTGCGCGATGCGCTCGATCCGCGCGCCGAGATGAGGTGAGCATGGCCTACGAGCCCAGCGACAAGATCGGCACCCTCACGGACGCAGAGCTGGCCGCGTTCCTGGCCGAGCCGTGGAACGGCCGCATCGCCACCATCACCCCCGAGGGCTGGCCCTACGTGGCCCCGGTCTGGTACGAGTTCGAGCGGGCCACCCGCACCTTCCTGGTGGTGGGGCGCGAGCGGGCTTCGTGGGTCGCCCACATCCGCACGAACTCGCGCGTGGCCTTCCATGTGGCCGACGACCTGCACGCCCATCACACCCGCGTCCAGGTGCAGGCCACCGCGCGCATCCTGGAAGGGCCGATCGCTCCCACCGCCAGCCCGACCCTGCTCGAGCTGACGCATCGCCTCTCGCGGCGTTACCTGGGCCCGGACGGGCCGCGGTACGCGGAGAAGACCCTGGGCCGCCCCCGCGTGCTGGTGCGCCTCGAGGCGGTGCGCTGGACCTCCTGGACCGGCCAGGAGTGGCACCCGCGCTACCGCTGACATGACGCGCGCGGTCCTCATGGCTGCCCGGGCGCTCGCGCGCCGGTGTCCCAACTGCGGCGCCGGCCCGGTCGTCACCCGCTGGATCCACACGGTGCCGGCCTGCCCGCGGTGCCGCCTGCGCCTCGACCGCGGCGAAGCGGACTACTTCCTGGGCGCGATCGTCTTCAACATGGCCTTCGCGGAGGGGCTGTTCGCGGCGGCGCTCCTGGCGGTGCTGCTCTGGACCTGGCCGAACCCGCCGTGGGACGCGCTCTACTACGGCGGCATCGCCGGGCTGATCGTCGCGCCGATCCTCTTCTACCCCTACTCCAAGCTCCTGTGGCTCGCCTTCGATCTGCTCTTCCGCCCGCTCAGGGCGGAAGACTTCTTCGAGCCGCCCCGCTCCGCGTAGCGGCGCCGTAGCTCCCGCCGGAGATCCCGGCGCCGATGTTCGGAGAGCGGCCGTGGCAGCTCGAGCGCGATCCAGCCCGCTCGTCCCCGGATGTCGGCGCGCCGGCGGCCATCCGCGCCCAGGTGGAAGTGGAGGAACGGCTGCCGCCTCGCGTAGAAGACACCGGGCGTCTTCTCGACGATCCCGTCCCAGCCGCGCACGGCGTCCAGCACGTCGCTGACGTCGTCGAGGATCGCGGGCGGGCAGCGCGCCACCACTCAGCTCAGGGCGCGCGCCACTTCCGCCGGGAGGGGCGCATATCGGGCGTCAGCACGTTCTCCCACCGGGTATGCATGACCCGCTCGATCCAGAGCTCGAAGAGGGCCTCGGACTCGTCGGCCCGGTGCCGGGCATCACGCAGCACGCCCCCGCGCGTCGGGGCATCGCCGACCGGCCGCGCGCGGCCGGCCAGGAAGAACTCGTCGCTGCCCGGCTTCGGCTGGGGGAACGTCTGCAGCGCGTAGCGGCCGTCCCGGACCAGGTCCCCGTGCTTCGGCGACGTGGGCGTGATCAGGACGAACAGGTGCTCACCCGAGATGACTGGGCAGACCGGGTGGAGCCGAGGGGCGCCGTCCGCCCGCACGGTGGAGAGGAACGCCAGTCCGACCCCGAACTGGTTGAGCAGGGTGCTGCCCACCTGAGCCAGGTCGGGCGCCGCCGCGGCCAAGTCCTTCCACGTGACCATGATCAGAGCGGCCTGACCGGCACGCACAGGTCCGCGCGGAGTCTCCCGGGGCGCCCGCCGACCTGCGGGGCGCCCCGGTAAAGCTCTAGGCACGGCCGGTCATCGGGCTCGTAGCCGCTGTCGGGGAGCCAGGACCGGTAGAGGGCATCCCAGGCCTGGGAGATCCGGTGCGCGGTGCCGGAGTACCTGCTCATCGCGTAGCGGCCACCCGGCAGCTCCATGATGTTGACGAGGCGGTCCCCCTGGAAGTCCGGCGGCACGACCACGCACGCGTCATAGCGACACTTCTCCGGCGGGGTGACCCACGCATCGTCGTGGCCGATGCCGAGGCGCAGCGAGCTGCCCTCGACGAGGCCGCGAGTGTTCATCCACTTCCTGAAGCGGATCCAGAGGGCCGGGATCCCGGCGACGCCGTAGGGCCCGACGTGGCGCATGTAGGCCACCCGACCGGCCGGCAACTCCTGGATCACCACGTGCATGGGCCGAGTCTGCGCCCGCCCGCGGCCCGTCACTTTGCCTGCCTTGCGAAGCGATGTGCCGCGCTTGCGGTGCCGCCAGGCGCCGCCGGCCCGCCATTCCGTCGCGCTCATACCGAAATGGCCCCTGAACGCGCGCGAAGCCGGCGGCCGACGCGAATCCGTGGTCGAGCGCGACGGCGAGCACGCTCTGACCGGGATGGTCGATCAGGGAGACCGCTGCCCGCTCCAGCCGCTGCCGCTGAACGAAGGCTGCCGCCGTCTCGCCGGTGATCGTCCGGAAGACACGATGGAAGTGGAAGGGCGAGAACAGCGCGATCCGTGCCAGGCGCTCGAGAGGCAGGTCCTCCGCAAGATGAGCCCGGACGTGGTCGATCACCCGGTTGACCCGCTTCTCGTACTCGAGACGGTTGGGGTCGGGCCTCATCCCTCGGTTCGGGGTTGCGGTCTACAGGCGGCCGTCCTGCTCGACGCGCTTCCAGTAGGTGTCCTTGTTGAGGATCTTGTCGCCGCGGAACTCGTAGATGTCGCAGCCCTGGTAGTTCAGGCGCTCGCCGTCCGCGCCCGTCCCGGTGACCATCCACACCGAGACCGCGCGATGGCCGGTCACGAAGTGGTCGATGTGGTCCCAGCTCATGTCGCTGATCACCTTGAAGCGGTCGGCCAGGACCTTCCCGATCGCCGCCTTGCCGTGGACGCGGCGCCCGCACGGCTCGGGGCCGCGGGCCATCAGGAAGGTCGCGTCCTCCGCGAAGAAGCTCAGGATCCGGTTCACGTCGCGGCTGTTGAAGGCGGCGTTGATCTCCAGGAGCAGCTCGATGCTGGGGCCGGGGGCGGTCGTGGTGGTCGTCATGGGCCCGACTCTGCCCGCGCCGAGGCCGCGCGTCAAGCCGGGTGGTATCATCCGGGCATGCCCCTGCCCGCCGACGGCCCGGTCACGCCCGGTGACCTGCTGACGCTGGAAGAGCTGGGGCACCTCCGGCGCACGTCGACGTGGCGTGGCGTCGGTCTGGTCCTGCACGCCTGGGTTGTCATCGCCGGCGCGACCGCGCTCTTCCTCCTGTGGCCGTCGGGGCTCACCCTCGGCGTCGCCGTCCTGGTCATCGGCACCCGGCAGCTCGGGCTCATGGTGCTCATGCACGAGACCGCCCACTGGCTGCTCTTCCGCCGGGGGCGCCTCAACATCTGGGTCGGGACATGGCTCTGCGCCGCGCCGCTGGGCGTGGACCTGAAGACCTACCGGAGGCGGCATCACCTGCACCACCGACACACGCAGACACCGGAGGATCCGGATCTGGCGCTCTCGGTGCCGCTGCCGGTGTCGCGCGGGCGTCTGGCCGGGGCGCTCCTTGGCGACCTCTGCGGCTGGACGGCACTCACGCGGATCGCGGGCTGGCGGCCCTGGCGTGACGGTCTCGCCGAGACCCGGCGGCGGCTCCGGGCTCCGCTGCTCGCCAACGCGGTGCTCTGCGCCCTGCTCACCGCTCTCGGCGGCGGGCCGCTCTATGTGCTCCTATGGGTGCTGCCGTGGGCCACCTGGTTCCAGCTCGTCACGCGGATCCGCGACATCGCCGAGCACGGGCTGGTTCACGACGCCGCCGACCCGCTCCGGAACACACGCACGGTCGGCGCGGGCTTCCTCGCTCGGGCTTTCCTCGCCCCCTACGGGGTCAACTACCACCTCGAGCATCACCTGCTCGTGTTCGTGCCGTGCTGGAAGCTCCCCGAGGTGCAGGCGCTCCTGCTCGCCAGGGACCTGGGCGGGCGGATGGAGCGGGCGGCCAGCTACGCGGACGTGCTGACCCGCGTGACCGGTGGGGTCATTCCCGCGGCCGCTCGCCCTCGGGCAGGCACTGATACTCGTTGATCTTCGCCCTCGGATCGAGCCGGCCATCCTTCACGCCGGCGATCAGGTTCCGGTTGATGGCCGTGGTCATCGCGCCCTTGCACCAGCGCTGAGCCTCGAACGTCTGGGTGTTCCGCCACTCGGTGGCGGCGGCCGAGTTGAGGTCGACGGGGCGCTCCCAGAGCGTCCAGCGATCCTCGGCGCGCGCGGCGGGGACGACGGCGAGCACGCCGCCGAGCAGCCCGAGCATGGCGCGGGCTCGGGTCCGCATCCGGCTCAGTCCTTGTACTCGCAGTGGCCGCTCACCTGCGAGTACGACCGCGAGCCCCTCCACCACCCACCGGTGCGGTTGCACCGGGCCTCCAGCTCCTCCTGGGTATAAGCCGGGCCCGGGGGAACGCCGGAGCAGCCGGCCACGGCCAGGATGCCGAGCAGCGCGAGGGCCATCACCGCGAGCAGGTTGCGCATGACGAGCCCCATATTACGCTATGCTCCCGGTGCTCGGATTCCATTCCCTTCGAGGAGCCAACCATGCGGATCGGGTTCGTGGGCCTGGGTACGATGGGTGGGCCGATGGCGAGGCGGCTGGCCGCGCAGGGCCATCAGGTGACCGGCTACGACGTGGCAGCGGCCCGCGTCGCGAAGGCGCGCGAGGGCGGCGTCACCGTGGCGACGTCGCCGGCCGGCGCCGCGGAGCATGCCGAGGCCGTGCTGTCGAGCCTGCCCGATCCCGCCGCGCTCCGTCGCGCGTACCTGGACGCCGACGGCGTGCTCAGCACCGTGAAGGCGGGCGCCACGCTCCTGGACCTGAGCACGGTGGATCCCGATACCTGGCGCGAGGTCGCGGCGGCGGCGCAGGCCAAGGGTGCGGACTGCCTCGACGCGCCGGTGAGCGGTGGCCCCGCCGAGGCGGGCACCGGCAAGCTGGTCTTCCTGGTCGGCGGCGACGCCGCGGTGGTGGAGCGGTGCCGGGGACTGCTGATGACGCTCGGCACCGAGATCCACCACGTCGGCCCGCTCGGCTCGGGCCAGATCGTCAAGATCGTCAACAACGTGATGTCCATGGGCAACGTGGCGGTGGCCGCGGAGGCCATGGTGCTCGGCGTGAAGGCGGGCATGGATCCGCAGCGCCTCTTCGACATCCTGTCCACCAGCGGCGGGCGCTCACACCATTTCCTCAAGCGCTTCCCCAACGTGCTCAAGGGCGACTTCACGCCCTACTTCGGCATCGGGCTCTCGCGCAAGGACGTCTCGCTCGCGCTCGCGATGGCCGCCCGGCTCGAGGTGCCCATGCTGGTGGCCTCGACGGTGCGCCAGGTCTACGAGGCCGCGCATGCCCAGGGCTTCGGCCAGCTCGACATGGCCGCGGTGACCAAGCTCTACGAGCACTGGACCGGCGTCACGGTCCGCGGCGCCGCCGGGCGCGACGGAGCCCGCGATGCTTAGCGCCGCGGACAACGAGCTGCTCACGCGGACCGGGCCCGACACGCCGATGGGCGAGCTCTTTCGCCGCTTCTGGGTGCCCGCGCTGCTCTCCCAGGAGCTGCCGGAGCCGGATTGCCCGCCCGTCCGCGTGACGCTCATGGGCGAGGAGCTGGTCGCCTTCCGGGACACCGAGGGCCGCGTGGGGCTCGTCGATCCACGTTGCCCGCACCGCGGAGCGAACCTCTTCTTCGGGCGCAACGAGCAGTGCGGGCTCCGCTGCGTGTACCACGGCTGGAAGTTCGACGTCACCGGGCGCTGCGTGGACCTGCCCACGCTGCCGCCCGACAGCACCTTCCGCGAGCGGGTGCGGATCACCGCCTACCCGGTCCGCGAGTGGGGCGACTTCGTCTGGGCCTACCTGGGCCCGGCCGGACCCCTGCCCGAGCTGCCCGCGCTCGAGTTCGCGCTGGTGCCCCCCGCGCAGCGCTTCGTGTCCAAGAAGCTCCAGCAGTGCAACTGGGCGCAGGCGGCGGAGGGCGGGCTCGACACGGCCCACTTCTCGTTCCTCCACATGCCGGTCACGTCAAAGGCCTCGGAGAGCGACGAGGTCATGAGCCGGTCCTCCGCGGACCGGGACCGGACGCGCTGGATGCGGGACGACCCGATGCCGGAGTTCCAGGTGGTCCCGCACGAGGCGGGGCTCGCCATCGGCGCGTCGCGGCGGGCGGACGGCGCCGCGCTCTACTGGCGGGTGAGCCAGTTCCTGATGCCCAACCACGGCCTAGCCCCCAACGCCTTCGCGGGCGAGAACTACCACGGGCAGACCTGGGTCCCCATCACCGACGAGCGGTGCTGGGTGTACTGCTACACCTGGAACCCGGAGCGCTCCCTGACCGAGACGGAGCGCCAGCGCCTCCGCGCCGGGCAGAGCGTGCACGCGGCGGTCGACGAGCGGTGGGTGCCCCTGCGGAATCGCGACAACGACTACCTCATCGACCGGGTGGATCAGAAGCTCCGCACCTTCACCGGCATCCGCGGCATCTCCGAGCAGGACGCATGTGTCCAGGACAGCCAGGGCTTCATCGTCGATCGGACCCGCGAGCACCTCGGGCCGACCGACGCCGCGATCATCCAGTTCCGGCGGCTGATGCTGGGCGCCGCGCGCAACCTTCGCGCCGGGGTCGAGCCGCCGGCGGCGCGGCACGCCGCCGCCTACACCGTGCGCTCCGGCAGCGCCCTGGCCGACCGCAGCGTCCGCTTCGCCGACGTCATGGTCCGGCGCTTCGGCGACCCGGTCGGCCGCGTCGCCCGAGCGTCCTCCGGCCCTCAGGCCTCCAGGGCGACGTACAGCTCGCCGCCATCGACCTTGAGCCGATAGCTGCGCAGTCCCTCCAGCGCGTCGCCCAGCGGCGCGCCGGTCTTGAGGTCGAACTGCCACATGTGCTCGAGGCAGGTGAGGACCGAGCCGTCGTGGATCCCCTGCTCCAGCGGGATGGTCTCGTGCGGGCACAGCGCCTGGAAGGCCACGTACGCGTCGCCGGTGTGGACGACCAGGACGTTGGTGCCCCCGACCGAGAACTCCTTCATCCCGTTGGCGGGCACCTGGGCGGTGGGTCCCACCCGCTTCCACGCGGCATCGGGCAGGGCCGCGGCGGCGGCCTGACGGGCCTCGTAGGCCCGCTTGATCTCGGCGAGCTGGGCCTCGCTCACCTTGTTCGCGCCGGGCTTGCCGGGGTTGTAGCGCAGCCGCTCGACCGGCCGGCCCCCCACGATGTGCGAGGTGAAGATCTCCTCCAGATCCGACTCCTGGACCCCCGCGTACCAGACGTCGTCCGGGTAGAAGACGATCATCGGGCCCCGGCCGCACTGCGAGAAGCAGCCGGCCTTGTTGATGCGCACGTCGCTCGGCCGGCCGATCTGCTTCGACCGCTCCCGGAGGATCTTCACGAACTTCTCGGTGTCGCCCTGCTCCGGACAGGTCTCGCCGCTCGTGCACACGAAGACGTGCTGCTCGTACTGGCCCATCGTCGCTCCTTTCGAGCCTAGCTGAACTTATCGTACCGGATGTCGGCGGGCGCTAGTCTCGCCTCGCGCAGCAGCAAACGCAAGCTCGCGTCCACCATCGGGGGCGGGCCCGCCACGTAGGCGCGGACGTCGGCGAAGCGGCCCGCCATACGCTCCCCCGCCACCGCGTGGACGAACCCGCGCGCGAAGGAGAGCCCCGGATAGGCCGCGGGCAGCGACGCTGGCACGTCCTCGTCCGACAGCGCGATGGTGACGGCCAGCCGCGCGGGGTGCCGCGCCTGGAGGGCCTGCAGCTCGTCGAGGAAGAAGCCGTCGTGCCCGGCGCGGACCCCGAAGAAGACGTGACCGTCCCGTCCGGCGAAGTGGCCCGCCGCGCTCGCGCGCTCGAGGATCGACATCATGCCCGCGATCCCGCTGCCGCCCGCGATGCAAAACAAGTGCTTCGGCAGTCCGGGCTCGAAGGTCGCGTGCCCGAGGGGGGCGAAGAGGCCGAGGCGTGTGCCCTCGACGCCCTCGCCGAAGAGCCACTCGCTCACCGCCCCGCCCGGTTTCTTCTTCACCACGAACGCGAGCCGGCGGGCGGCCCGCGCGAAGTTCACCATCGAGTAGGCGCGCGCGCCGGCGATGCCGGGAACGGTGAGGAGCGCGAACTGGCCCGCGTCGAAGTCGAGCGGGCGGTCGAGCCCCACGTCGAAGGCGGCCACGTCGTGAGTAAGCAGGCGCCAGCCCTGTAGACGGCCGCCCAGCGCGGCGGGGAGCGGCGCGTCGGCCGCGCGCGCCTTGAGCACCCCGACCTCGAGCGCGCAGTCCTCGCGCGCGAGGCACTGGCACATGAGCAGCTCGCCGGGGCCCTTGAGATAGCGGGTGCCGGGGGAGTCGGGCCACTCGCTCTCGACCCGGCCGCTCACGAGCTTGGCCTTGCAGGTGCCGCAGGTGCCGGTGCCGCACTCGTACGGCAGCTCGACGCCGCTCCGGAGCCCGGCGTGGAGGATTTTCTCGCCGGGCTCGCACGTGAACTCGCGCGCCTCGCTCCGGGCGGTGACGACGATCTTCACGGCCGGCTCACCCGGGCAGCTTCCAGCCGAGCCACGCGCAGAGCGCGCGGCCCATGATCAGCTCCTTGTCCCGCTCGGTGAGCCACGGCAATTCCTCGGTGAACAGGGTCACGCACTGCCGCCAGGTGCACGGCATCCGCGTGATGTCGGTCCCCCAGAACAGGCGCTCCGGCCCGAAGGCGTCGTGGAGCCGGCGGAGATGGGGATGTAGGTTGCGGAACGGATAGGGCTCGCTCGAGTAGCTGGGCGCCCCCGTCGCCTTGACCGCCACGTTCGGATGCTTCGCCAGGGCGAGGAGCTCCGACAGGTTCGCCCATGCCGCGTCGTCCTTGGTGCGGTGCGGCCGGCCGAGGTGGTCGACGATCAGCTTGAGTCCCGGATGGCGCTCGGCCACCTGCCCGACCAGCGGCAGGAAGTCGGCGGCGAGCAGGGCCAGCGGCACCCCGGCGCGCTCGGCGGCGGGCCACAGCCAGTCCAGCGTGCCGTCGGTCGGCCAGCTCTTCTGGTGCGGCTGCAGGAACACGAACCGCAGCCCGAGCGTGCCCGGTTGTCGCGTCCAGCCGTCGATCAGGGCGCGGCTCTCCGGCCGGTCGAGCGGGAACTTCCCGAGGACCGCGAGCCGGTCGGGATGCTGGCGGGCCGCCTCGAGCGCGAGCCGATCCGAGCCCGGGTCCCAGCCCGGCGGGTGGATCACCGCCCCGCGCACGCCCGCCGCGTCCATCTCCGCGAGGAGCTCGTCCTTCGAGAAGACCGGGACCGGCCGATGAGGCGGAAGCGGCGTGCCGCTGCCCCAGATGTGCACCTGCGCGTCGACGATCAGCACGGCTCTAGACCGGTTTGTCGCCCGCGATCTGGACCCGGCGCATGATCCGGCGGAACCGCCCGGCATCGTGCACGGCCAGGTGCTTGACGCACCGGTTGTCCCAGAACGCGACCGAGCCGGTGGCCCACCGGAAGCGGCACGTGAACTCGGGCCGGTGGCCGTGCTCGAGGAGGTAGCCGAGCAGGGGCGCGCTCTCGGCCTCCGTCATGCCGTCGAACCGGATGGTGTACGAGTGGTTGACGTAGAGCAGCTTGCGCCCGGTCTCCGGATGCGTGCGGACGACGGGATGGGTGCTCACCGTCTCCTCCCATCCCTCCTCGCGCACCTTGGTGGCCCGGAAGGCGTTCATCCCCGCCTGCGGCCCGGCCACCCTCCGATCGCTGTGGACCGCCCGCAGGCCCTCCAGCAGGCGCTTCATGCCGTCGGACAGCGACTCGTAGGCCAGGTACTGGTTGGCGAAGAGCGTGTCGCCGCCATAGGGCGGCACCTCGATGGCGTACAGGATGGCGCCCATCGGAGGCTCCGCCATCATGGTGGTGTCGGTGTGCCACTCCTCGCCCACGATGCGCAGGTCCCCCGGCTCGCGGCGGATCTCGATGATCTCCGGGTCGGGGACGACGGTCGCGTAGTTGGGATGCACGAAGATGTCGCCGAAGCGCCGCGCGAGCGCCTTGTGCTGGGCGGCGTCGAAGCGCTGGTCGCGGAAGAAGACGACGCAGTGATCGAGAAGAGCCCGGCGCACCGCGGCCACGCTCGCCGTGTCGAGGTCGGCGCCCAGGTCCACGCCGTGGATCTCGGCGCCGAGCGCGCCGGTGATGGGGCGGACGTCGATCGCCATCGTGGCCTCCTAGTACAGGTTCTTGCGGTAGCCGTCCTGCAGGCGCTGGCCCAGCTCCTCGACCGTCATCGTGTTGAGCTTGGCGTGGTCGCGGAACATCTGGGCGGGCGAGGCCAGCCCCTCCCGGTCCGGCCAGCGCGCGGGCTCCCAGAGGCCGGAGCGCTTCACGCACTTCGCGCAATGGAGGAAGGCCTCCTCCACGTCCACTGCGATCGCGAGCTGCGGGGTCTTGCCCTGGGCGGCCAGGCGCGCCAGCCACTCGGGATCGCGCACGATCCGGGCGCGCCCGTTGATCCGCAGGGTCTCCTCGCTGCCCGGGAGCAGGAAGATGAGCCCGATGCGGGGGTTCTCGAGCAGGTTCCGCATCCCGTCGAAGCGCTTGTTGCCCGGCCGGTCGGGGATGAGGAGGGTGCGCTCGTCCACCACCAGGACGAAGCCGGGGGCGTCGCCCTTGGGGCTCACGTCGCAGCGGCCGGCACGATCCGCGGTCGCCACGAGGACGAAGGGCGCGCGCGCGATGAAGGCCCGGCAGTGCTCGTCGATCCGGCCGATGTCCTTGCGCAGCGCGATCTCCGACGGCTCGCCCATCAGCGCGCGCAGCTCGTCGAGGCTGCCCACCACGTCCTTGAACTCCGTTGCCCCATTCGCTTCGCTCATGCGACCGCCTCCCGGGAAGATCTCCGTCTTGCCCTCGAACATACCATCACCGATCCGCCCAGGTCTCGATCCGCTCCGTGTAGTTCTCGCCGAATCGGGCGCGCGTCACGCGGCCGGCCGGGTCGGTCTCGAAGACCACTAGTTCCGCGGGGACGCCGTAGCCGTCCGGGGTCTCGACGCGGAAGGTGTGCTCGCCGACCGGCTTGAGCGTCGAGGGCGCCAGCAGCGGGTCGGGAGTCGCGGGGCCGATCACGACCAGCTCGCCGCCGCGGATGATGATCTGGAGATCGGCCCACGCGCTGCGGTACCGGCCCACGTAGCGCTGCCAGGCCGGGTCGGCGATGGGCGGTGCCGGCTTGGTCGCCTCGGCGATCGCGGCGCCGACCCACTCGAGCGCCTTGTCCGCGAAGAGCCAGGCGTCGGCATCGTCGGAGTTCACCAGGGCGATCACCGCGACCTTGTCGGCCGGGCAGATCTGGAGATTGCTCCGGAATCCCCGAACCGCGCCGCCGTGGCCGACGAGGGTCTTGCCCCGCACCCGCAGGAGGCGGAAGCCGAGCCCCCAGCCCGCCTGCCAGTCCGGCTCGAGCCAGTGCACCCGGTGCATCTCGGCGAGCGTCCGGCCGGCGAGGATCTGGGCGCCGCCCGCCGCCCCACCGCGGAGCTGGAGCATCGCGAAGCGCGCCAGGTCGGCCACGCTGGTCGTCATGTTGCCGGCCGCGGTGAGTCCGCGCAGGTCGTTGAACGGGGCGGGCGCTCCGCCCAGGAGCCGGCGCGCGTAGCCGGTGGCCAGGCGCGGGTGACCAGGCTCGGGCGACGCGACCAGCGTCGCGCTCATGCCGAGCGGCTCGAGGATGCGGCGGCGGACGAAGTCCACGTAGGGCTCCCCGGCCACCGCGGCGACCACCTCGCCCGCGAGGGTGGCCCCGAGGTTCGAGTACTTCCAGCGGGTCTCTGTCGGGAGCGGGCGCTCCTGCATCGGCAGCCGCGCGCGGATCTCGTCGATGCCGGGGAAGTGGCCGTCGGTGAAGTACGGGAACGCGCCCTCGCGGGGCAGCCCCGAGGTGTGCGTGAGCAGATGACGGATCGTGATCGTCCCGGGGTCCGCGGCCGCCGCCTTCATCTGGAACCAGGGCAGGTGCGTCGTGAGGGGATCGTCCAGGTGGAGCTTGCCCGCGTCGCGGAGGACGAGGAGCGCGGTCGCGGTGAACAGCTTGGTGATCGAGCCGATGCGGTAGAGCGTGTCGGCGGTGGCCGGCTCGCGCCGCGCGACGTCGGCCCAGCCGAAGCCGCCGGACCAGACCAGCGCCTGGTCGTGCACGATCCCGATCGACAGGCCCGGCAGGTCGCGCGTGACGCGCTGGGCCTCGACCCACGCTCCGAGCAGATCGATCGCCGACCGGACCTCCGGATGCTCCGCCAGGGGCGCTGTCGCCATCGGGCAAGATACTGAGGGGGGTACCCCTTCCCGGTCAAGGCCGGTGGCTGCTATGGTGTCCACCCTGAGCCCATCTCCGGAGAGGAGCCGCCCCTGTGCCGCCTCGCGAGGAAGTGATCACGGTCGGGAACACGAAGGTGCAGGTGGTGATCGGAGGCCAGGGCGATCCCCTGGTCGTGCTGCACGGAGCCGGCGGCAACCGCGGCTGGCGCCGATGGATGGCCACGGTTGGCGAGCACTACACGATCTACGCGCCCACCCATCCCGGGTTCGGCCGCTCCGACCCGGCCGACTGGATGGAGTCCATCGACGACCTGGCCCGCTTCTACCTCTGGTTCCTCGACGTGATGAGCTTCTCGAAGGTGCACCTGCTCGGCCACTCGATCGGCGGCTGGACGGCGGCCGAGCTGGCCACGATGCGCCCCGGGGTCATCGACCGCCTGGTGCTGGTGAGCCCCACCGGGCTCAAGCCCGACGCGGGCGAGATCCGCGACATCTTCTTCTACCCGCCGGAGGAGCTGCTCAAGTTCAACGTGCACGATCCGGCCACCGTGCCGGAGTGGGCGGAGCTCTTCGGGGCCAAGCCCGGGCCGGCGGAGATCGAGATCGCGCTGCGCAACCGGGAGATGGCGGCCCGGCTCACGTGGAAGCCCTACATGTTCAACCCCCGGCTGCCGCACTTCCTCCCTCGCGTGCAGACCCCTACCCTGATCGTCTGGGGCCGCGAGGACCAGATCGTCCCGGTGATCTGCGGCGAGCAGTATCGGCGGCTGCTGCCCAACGCGACGCTGCGCGTGCTGGAGCGGTGCGGGCATCTGCCCCTGATCGAGCAGCCGGACGCGTTCGCGAACCTGGTGCTGGACTTCCTCGGGAGGGCCTGACGTGAAGCTCCACTACTTCAGCGAGATGCCGCACCACGAGTACCCGGACGCCGAGGGCGACAAGTACCCGTCGCTCCGCCTGGCCTTCCCCAACACGTTCTTCTCGCCGGAGGTCGCCCAGCGCAACTACCGGCGCTACCTCGACGAGTACGACTTCGCCGACCAGGCCGGCTTCGACGGCCTCATGATCAACGAGCACCACTCGACGCCGTCCTGCGTCAACGTATCCGCCAACATGACCGCCGGCATCCTCGCGCGCACCACCAAGCGCGCGAAGCTCCTGATCCTCGGCAACATCCTCCCGATCCAGGAGAACCCGGTCCAGATGGCCGAGCAGATCGCGATGGCCGACCTCATCTCGGGCGGCCGCGTCCTGAGCGGCTTCGTGCGCGGCGTGGGCGTCGAGAGCTGGTGGGCCAACAGCAACCCCGTGCACAACCGCGAGCGGTTCGAGGAGTGCCACGACCTGATCATCAAGTGCTGGACCACTCCGGGGCCGTTCCGCTGGGAAGGCCGCCACTATCACTTCCGCCACGTGAACCCGTGGTGCCTGCCGCTGCAGAAGCCCCATCCGCCGATCTGGGTGCCGGGCACCGCCAGCCCGGAGACCGCGGTGTGGGCCGGGCGCATGGGCTACACCTACGTGCCGTTCCTGGTGTCGTTCGAGGTCGCCCGCGAGCTCTTCGACTTCTATCGGCAGGGCGCGGCGGAGGCCGGTCGCGCCGTCACCCCGGACAAGCTCGGCTTCCTCATCTGCGCGGTCACCGCGGACACCAAGGCCAAGGCGCTCGAGGCCGGCCGGCACTTCGTCTGGCGGATGGGGCCGACGCTGCGCGGCCCGATCGAGTACTTCTCGCCGGTCGGCATGCGCTCGCGGGCGGCGAGCCAGTTCGCGCTGAAGGCGCGGTCGGTCTCGCTCTCCAAGATGAGCTACGAGGAGCTGGTCGAGAGCTACTACATCGTGGCGGGCACGCCCGACGAGGTGGCGGATCGCTTCGCCCACGTCCAGGAGGAGCTGGGCATCGGCCACCTGCTCCTGGAGGCCCAGGAGTCGCGCATGGACCACGCGACGACCATGCGGTCCATCGAGCTGATGGGCAAGATCGTCATCCCCGCGATGGCGCGGGTGTGAGGCGCTAGACGCGCTCGAGGAAGGCGCGGTCCTCGACGAGGATGCAGCCGCTCTCCTCGGCGCGCCGGATGCTCTCGAGGTTGTCGCCGTCCTTCGCGAGGCGCTCGCGGTACTGCTCGTACGCGGCCAGGCTCGGGAAGTCGATCAGGGCCAGGGCCTGGTTCGTCGGACCCGCGAACTTCGTGGGGAGCCAGTAGCCGACCAGGTCGCCGCCGCAGCGCGGGACGATCCGGCCGAGGGCCCGCGCGTACTGCTCGAAGTCGGACCGCTTCCGGGCGTCGATCGTGTAGCGGATGCTGAGGGTGATCATGGCCTCTCCTCCCAGCGCAGCTTGAACAGCTTGGCCAGCTGCGCCCGCCCGAGCGGGGTGACCGCGACCGCGCGGGTCCCCCGCACGCGCCGCACCCAGCCGCGGTCGAAGGCCAGCTTCGCGAGCGCGGTGCCCACCGGGCCGGCCACGTGCGGGCG
>DATFGS010000711.1:0-2179 GCA_035249225.1 Candidatus Methylomirabilota bacterium
GTGGACGCCCGCTGCCTTCGCTTCTGCCAGCGCCAGAGCGCCCGCTGAGTCTCGTGCTCGCAGGCGTGGCAGCGGGAGGCGATCCGGCCCTCGTCGTTGAGCGCCACGGCGTCACCGTGGACGGGGCACTCGATCACGGACGAGCGGGTGAGCAGCGGGTAGTTCACGCGCGGCCCTTCGGCTTGCGGAGAAGCCACCACGCACAGGCTGCGTCTACCACGACGAGGAGCAGGTACGCGGCCACGGCTAGTAGTGCTCCCGTGCTAGGTGCTCGGTCAGCTTGATCCGGGCCGTGGCGACCGACCGGCCGCGCACCTTCTCGCCGCAGGTGGGGCAGACCTTCTCGTAGCCGACGATCCGGGAGACGCGGACGCGGAGCTGGTCGCTCAGGTATGAGACGCGGAGCGGGCGGAGTTTCGCGGCGGTCGCGCTCATACGAACTTCACCGCCAGCAGGACGGAGCAGACCGCGATCACGACCAGGCACACGTCAGCGAGGGTCAGATTCACGGCGCTACTCGATTCCGTTGGCGAGCTTGTAGGCGGCGACCTCTGCCTCCCAGCCCTCGGGCCGCAGGTTGAGCAGGACGCCGTAGTAGGGCGCTCCGGGCGGGGTGCCCCACGGGTCGGTGTCCGGCTCGGCCGGCGCGGCGGGCTCGTCCGTGACCCACGGCCCCGAGACGACCTCCGCCTGCGGCTCAGTTCCGGCGGGCGGCGCGGCCACGCGCCCCTCCTGGCGGAACCCCTTGCCGCCGCAGTCCATACAGTCGAGCACGTCCTGCTGCGCCTTCCTCGAGCCGGTGAGAACGCGGCCCCAGCCGTCGCACGTCTGGCAGCGGTGCCGGTGCGTGTCCTCCGAGTAGTCGGGCAGCTCCGCGTCCCCGATCACGAGCCGCACCGCCACCCGCTGTTCGTCCGTCATCTGGCCGACGATCATCGGGAAGAGGAAGCCGGGCGTCTCCTCCGGGCAGAGAGGGCAGGAGATCAGCGCTGCGAACTCGTCCCCCAGCTCCTCGCGGAGCGCCTTCTCGTAGCGGGTGACGTAGCCCTCGATCTTCTTGCGCGAGCGCTGGAAGGCTTCCAGGTCGGCGGCTCCCTCGTCCCCGTCGTCGGAGGCGTCGAGCGGCTGGAAGCGGTGCTCGCCCTCGTGCCCTGCGTCGAGCGAGCAGCGGTAGGCGGTGCCGCCCGCGCTTGTCTCGGCTTCGCAGCGGCCCTCCGGCTCGTCCTGCGGCTCGTCCTCGCTCGGCTCCGGTTCCGGTTCCGGCTGGACCTCCGTCTCGGCCTCCTCCTCCTCGTCGGGCCCGGGCTCGGTCGGCTCGGCCGGCTCGGTCGGCTCCTCGTCCGGCGGTTCGACGGGAATCTGCTCGGCTTCCATCTATGCCTCCGTCTGCGCGTGCTCGCGCTTGATCTCACGCATGATCGCGCCGTACTTGGCTCCCCACGCCCTCCGCTTCTCCTGCGCGGCTCCGGTCGCGGGGCGGCGACGTTGCTTCGCCTTCTGCACGCCCGCGAGGATACAACCGTTGGCCGTAGGGCGCAAGCGTCGTGCCGAACCATTCGCTCGCGCACTCGCGGGAGCAGAACGGGTCGGCCTTGACCTGCTCGCGGCTGACCTTCGAGTAGTGGCGCTGCTCGCGGGAGCCCCGGCAGACGATGCAGCGGCCGTCTTCGCGGACTGGCGGGTCGGGGATCATATGGCGAGGAAGCTAGCGGCGTCGGTTGCGTTGTAGTGCAGTTCCTCGATCAGGTAGGCGAGCGCGTCGGCGTGCGTCCACGGCTGGCCGGTCGCGGCGTTGATCGACTCCTCGGACGCGGCCTTCTTCACTTGGGCGGCGGTGAGCTTCTTCGACTTGAGCGCCCGTTCCGCCGCCCACCGCGCCAGGATGACCGGCACGCCGTCCGCCGTCGCCCCGAGTTCGTGCAGAACCGGTGTCGCCGCCTGGTCGTCGGTGTCGCCCGCGATGTAGGAGCGGTGCAGAGCCGTCCACAGCTGTGTGTCCGCCTTCGACACGAGCGGGTCGGGGGAGCCGCCCGACTTTGCGGCGTAGTGCTCCGCGACGAGCTGGGCGAGGTCGGGCGTCCAGCCGGTGTTCTCTAAGATCGTCGTCCCGCGCTCCGCCGAGATCGCCCCGTCGCTGAGCAGCGCCCGCGTCACGAAGGCGGTCGGCTCGGAGAAGCGG
>DATFGS010000712.1:0-2989 GCA_035249225.1 Candidatus Methylomirabilota bacterium
CGTTGCCCCAGGCCGTCGCCGCGATCTCGGCGATGACCCGCGCGCCGCGCGCCCGCGCCGCCTCCCGCTCCTCGAGGACGAGGAAGGTGGCGCCCTCGCCCAGGACCGGGCCATTGTGATCGGCCGCGAAGGGGCGGCAGCCCTCCGGCCCGCGGCCGCCCATCGGGGAGAGCGCACCCATCTGAGCCAGGCGCTCGTACACGTCGGAGAACAGCTCGTCCACCCCGCCCGCCACCACCGCCTCCGCCCGCCCGTCGGCGATCAGGCGCGCCCCGCGCGCGACCGCGAGATCGCCCGCAAGCGTGGCCTGGTTCACGGTGATGGACGGCGCCTTGGCCCCGATCGCGATGGCCGCGATCGAGGCCATCGTGTTCATCACGGTATTGGGGAAGATCATCGGCGAGAGGCCGGCGGGGCCCCGGCGCAGGAAGCCCAGGGCGAAGTCGCGGCTCGAGGTGAAGTCGCCGTGCTCGGTGCCCACCACGATGCCGAGCCCGGGGCCGCCCGCGACCGCCGCGTCGCGCACCGCGAGCAGACAGGCCCCGAGGGCGAGCCGGCAGATGCGCGAGAGCCGCCGGGCCGCGTCGCGATCCACCAGGGAGGCGAGCGTCGCCTCGTCGACCTCGGCGGCGAGCCGGCTCGACATCGCGGCGGTGTCGAACGCGCGCACCGGGCCAATCGTGGAGCGGCCGAGGGCCAGCGCGCCCGCCAGGGCGTCCCGCCCGCCCGCGGTGGAGGCGTTGACCGTCCCGATTCCGGTGACGACCACGCGGCGGCTAGTCACGAGCGGAAGGTCTCTGGAAGACGAGGCTGACGTTCTGGCCGCCGAAGCCGAACGAGTTGGACAGGGCGGCGCTCACGTCGGCCGCGCGCGCGACCACCGGCAGGCAGTCGAACGCCACCTCGGGATCCACGTGCTCGAGGTTCGCGGTCGGCGGCAGGAGCCCGTGCTGCAGGGCCAGGATCGAGGCGATCGCTTCCACGCTGCCCGCCGCGGCCATCGTGTGGCCCACCAGGGACTTGGTGGAGCTGACCAGCACCCCGCCCTCGCCGAAGACGCGCCGGAGAGCCAGCGCCTCCGCCCGGTCGTTCTGCGGGGTGCCGGTGCCGTGGGCGTTGACGTAGCCGACCTCGCGGGCGGGCAGCCCGGCGGCGGCGAGCGCCCCCTGCATCGCGTGGATCATCCCCTCGCCCTCGGGATGCGGCGCGGTCACGTGATGCGCGTCCGTGGTCATGCCGTAGCCGGCCAGGCGCGCGTGGGCGCGCCCGCCCCGCGCCCGACAGTGCGCCGCGTCCTCGATGACCAGGAAGGCGGCGGCCTCCCCGATCGACATGCCGCGCCGATCGCGGTCGAAGGGGCGGCATGGGGTGGGGTCGAGCAGCTTGAGCGCGTTGAAGCCCATGAAGCAGATGTGGGTCAGCGCATCCACGCCGCCCACCAGCGCGGTCGGCGTCACGCCCGCCCGGATGAGATCGGCCCCCAGCGCGATCGAGGCCGCGCCGGAGGCGCAGGCCATGACCACCGTCTCCTTCGGGCCGGTGAGGCCCAGGCGCCAGCCGAGGGTCTCCGCGTGCGAGAACGGCAGGATCGAGCGCAGCGCGCCCATCCGCGACGACGGGCGGCCGCGCGCGATCTCCCAGTACCAGTTCTCGCCCTCGAGCATGCCGCCCCCGACCGCGCCGATGAGGAGCGCGGCCTCCGCGCGCGCGGCACCCTCCAGGCCCGCGTCGGCCAGGGCCTCGCCCGCGGCCGCCAACGCGATCCGGTCCGCGCGCGAGCGGCGGCGCGACGAGCCGAGCGTGCCGATCACCTCGGCGGGAATCTCGGCGGCGATGCGCGAGCGGAAGCCCTCGGTCTCGATGACCGTGATCGGCTTGATCGTGCAGGTGCCGGCGGCGAGCCCGCTCCAGAAGCTCTTCACGCCGGCCCCGTAGGGGCTGACGATCCCGAGGCCGCTGACCACGACGTCGGGCCGGCCGTCGCGGTCCGCCGACCGGCTCATGCCGCGCTCATCGCCCGGGCTGGGCCTCGAACCCTCAGGCCTGGCCGATCTTGGCCAGGATGAACCGGGACAGGGAATCCAGCGAGAGGAACTCGTCCGTGAGGTCGTGGGCCTCGTCGATCACGATTCCGAAGCGCTCCTCGATGGCGACCGACAGCTCGATGAAGTCGAGCGAGTCCAGGCCCAGCGAGCCGTCGACGCCCTTGGGCAGCGTCGTCTCGAGCGTCATCTCGGCCGCCCGGCGCGGATCGAACTTGAGCCGCTCGACGACGAGCCCCTTCAGCTCGTCCAGGACTTCCTTCTGCGTCATCGATCCGACCTCCGTTTCACGCCGCGCTCCCGCGCGCGTGGGAATTCTCCGGGCTCCAGTGCAGCCGCGCCTGCTCGCCCCGCCAGCGTCCCGACAGCTCGACCGGTCCCGCCGTCGCCCGCGCGCGCCACTCGCGCAGATCGACGAGCGGGCCCGCCGCGAAGCGCTCGCCCGGCCCGGCGGCTCCGGCCGCGCTCCCGCGGGCCCGCGCGGACTTGAACGAGATCGCGCCCGCGCCGCGCTCCAGCCACAGGCACGCCGCGGTCTCCACCAGCGGCCACCGATAGGAACGGCGGTGACGCGCGTAGAGATCCGCGCACTCCTCGAAGATCTCGACCGCCAGCACCAGCGCCCGGTCGCAGGTGCCGGCCGCCAGGAGCCGGGCCGCCTGCTCGATGGCCCGGAGCGTCGCGGGGGCCCCTCCGATCACGATGCCGTACGGACCGGTCACCCCGAACTCGATCGCCACCTCCGCCGGCACCACCGCGGGCGCGGTGTAGGCAAAATGCATCACCCCGCCCTGCCGCTCGATGAACGCGCGGTTGGAGGCCCCGTAGGCGGCGGCGGTCACGTACAGCAGCGCCGTCCGCTCGCCCGCGATCGCCTCCCGCGAAGCCTTCCCATCTTCAAGCATCGCGTCGACGGCCGCAAGAGCCAGGAGGCACTCCCGGGTGGC
>DATFGS010000713.1:0-6390 GCA_035249225.1 Candidatus Methylomirabilota bacterium
CGCCAGGGTGACACGGTGCTGGTCTTCGTGGCCGGGACCAAGGGCGCGCAGAACGTCGAAGGCAGCCTGGGGGCGCAGCATCTGGCCTTCTTCCCCTACGGCACGGAGTTCGCCGCGCTGGCCGGCGTGGACCTCGAGACCAAGCCCGGGAAGGTCCCCTGGCGAATCGGGCTCGTGGACGGCGGCGGGGCGCCCCGCAAGGCCGCGGGCACCGTGACGGTCAAGCCGGGCGGCTTTCCGGTGCAGCGCCTCACGCTGCCCGAGGGCATGGTCAACCTCGATCCGGAGGCGGAGCGGCGGGCGGCCAACGAGGCGGTCCGGATGCGCGCCCTCTACGACACGGTCACGCCCGAGCGCCTCTGGCGCGGCCCCTTCACCCAGCCGGTGGCCAGCCGTAAGCCGGGCGGGGGCTTTGGATCCCGGCGCATCATCAACGGCCAGCCGCGCATGCCGCACTCGGGGATCGACTATTCGGCCGACCGCGGCACCCCGGTGGTCGCGTCGAACCGGGGCCGGGTCGCCCTGCTCGGGGATTTCTTCTTCGCGGGTCGCCTCGTGGCCCTGGACCACGGCCTGGGCCTCTACACCCTCTACTTCCACCTGGACGGCGTGGCGGTCATCGACGGGCAGATGGTGGAGCGCGGCCAGACCGTGGGCACCGTGGGCACCACCGGGCGCTCGACCGGGCCGCACCTGCACTTCGCGGCCCAGCTCGGGCGGGCGCGGATCAACCCGCCGGATCTCTACGCGCTCCCCCTTCGCGACTAGCCGGGCCGCCGATACGGGCCCAGCTGCTTCGTTGCCGCGCTCGACCGCCCGCTCAACGTGCGGAAAGTACGCCTCGCGGGCGGCCTTCGCCCGGCGCCTCGCAGCTGGCCCCGTCTCGCCGCCCGGGTCCGTTAGGGGCGGCTAGCGCGCAGGGCGCGGGTCGCCGCCGCGTCCACCTTGAAGGTGCCGGGGTCGAGGACCACGCCGTGCTCCCGGCGCGCGTACTCGAGCGTGATCTTCTCGTTCCGCGCGTCCACCGCGACCCGCTCCGGGTCGCGCGTGAGGGGATCGCCGAAGCCGCCCCCGCCGGGCTGCTCGTGCAGGATCACGTCGCCGCGCCGGAGCACCACCGCGAACTTGGCCGGCATCGCGCGCGCCTCGCCGTCCGGGTTCAGCACGTTCCGGGTCCCGCGCGCGGGCCCGCCGCCGTCGAGGCCGTAGGGCAGGAAGCGCATGCGGTCCGAGCGCAGCTGCAGCGTGGCCTCGTCGTTGAGCAGGGTGTAGCGGCGGCGCAGCCCCAGGCCGCCGCGGAAGCGGCCGGCCCCGCAGGAGTCGGGCACGAAGCCGTACTCGTCGATGCGGATCGGGTGCTGGGCCTCCAGCACCTCCACCGGGGTGTTGGACATGTTCTGCGAGGGGTTGGTCACCGCCTCCATGCCGTCCTTGTCCGGGCGGCCGCCCCAGGCGCCGGTGATCATGTCCACGATCACGAACGGGCGCCGGTCCGCGGTCTGCCCGCCGATCGAGAGCACGGTGTTGCCGCCCTCGCCCGCCGCGGGCACCCGGTCGGGCAGGGCCTTGGCGAGCGCGCCCAGCATCACGTCGAGCATCCGGTAGCCGGTCAGCGCGCGCGCCGCGCAGGCCCCGGGCAGGTGCGGGTTCAGGATGGTGCCCGCGGGCGCGATCACGTCGATGCAGCGGAACACGCCCGCGTTGTTGGGCACGTCCTGGCGCAGCACCGAGCGGACCGAGAGATACGTGCACGACTTGGTGAACGAGAGCGTGGAGTTGAGCGCGGCCCTCACCTGGGGCGAGCTGCCGGTCCAGTCGCAGGTGAGATGCCCGTCGGCGTGCACGGTGATCGCCACCGTGAGCGGCACCGGCTCGTCGCTGAACCCGTCGCTGTCGAGGTGATCGGTGAAGCGATAGGTGCCCGGCGGCCAGCGGGCGATCTCGGCGCGGGTGAGGCGCTCCGCGTAGTCGAGCAGCTCCGCGGTGTAGCGGCGGACCTCGTCGCGCCCGTAGCGGGCGTAGAGCCGCCCCAGCTCGCGCTCGCCCACCTTGCAGGCCGCGTACTGGGCCCCCAGGTCGCCGAGCACGCGATCGGGCACCCGCACGTTCTTCTCGATGATGCTCCGGACCGAGCGGCTCATGGTGCCGCCCTCGTAGAGCTTGAGCGGGGGCAGGCGCAGCCCCTCCTGGTAGATCTCGGTGGAATCGCTCGCGTTGGAGCCGGGCACGCGGCCGCCCATGTCGGTCTGGTGCCCGATCACCACCGCGAACGCCTCGACCTCGCCGTCCCAGAAGATCGGCATGAAGAGGAAGACGTCGGGGATGTGCATCCCGCCCTGGTAGGGATCGTTCATGGCCACCACGTCGCCGGGCCGGAGGTCGCCGGCGAACTCGGCGAGCACGCTCGCCATCGCGTCGGGGATGGCGCCCAGGTGCTGGGCGATGGTGCGGGCCTGCGCGATCATGCGCCCGCGTGCGTCGCAGAGGGCGGCCGAGTAGTCCATCACGTCCTTGATGATCTCGGAGCGCGCGGTGCGGATGACCGTGTAGGCCATCTCGTCCACGATGGAGTCGAGCGCGCTCTTCATGACGGCCAGGGTGATGGGATCGATCATGCGTCCTCTCCGAAGGTGATCAGCAGGTTGTCCACCGCGTCGCGGCGGACGGTCGCGCCCGGCGGCACCACCACCGTCGAGTCGTAGGTCTCCACGATGAGCGGCCCGGCCAGGCCCGCCGCGGCGATCGCCCCGCGGGCCAGCACCGGGGTCTCGACGGCCGGGGCGCGGCGGGCGAAGGACACGAGCCGGGTCGCCGGAGGCGCGGGCGCGCCCCCGGCCACGCGGACCGTCCGGAAGTCGAGGCGGCTCGCCCGGACGCCGGTCGCCACCACGCGGGCGTTGACGAGCTCGAGCGCCTCGTCGCTCGCGTAGCCGTAGGTCGCGGCGTACTCGCGCGCGAACGCCTCGCGCAGCGCGGGCAGGCGCTCCGGCGCGAGCCGGCCCTCCGGGAGCGGGATCACGAGCTCCGAGGACTGGCCCACGTAGCGGAGGTCGGTCTGGGCGTCGAGGCGCACCTGGTCGGGCGGATAGCCCTCCTGGGCGAGGGTGGCGAGCGCCTCCGCGGTCATCTCGTCGAGCCGCGCGTTCGCCCGCTCGATCACGCGCTCGTCGAGCGGGCCGCCCGCCGCGCGCACGAAGTGGTGCTCGACGTCGCTGGCCAGCATGCCGACCGCGGTGAACACGCCCGGGGAGACCGGCACGAGCACGCGGCGGACGTCGAGCGCGCGGGCCACGTCGCCCGCGTGCACCGGGCCGCTGCCCCCGAAGGCCACCAGCGTGAAGTCGCGCGGGTCGCGCCCGCGCTCGATGGTGACCGAGCGGATCGCGCGCGCCATGTTGGCGTTGGCGACCTCCCGGATCCCGTGCGCGGCCTCCTCCACCGAGAGGCCGAGCGGCTCGGCGACGTGCGCCCGGATCGCCGCCCGCGCCCGCCGCGCGTCGATCCGCAGCTCGCCGCCCGCCAGGTAGGCCGGGTGGAGGAAGCCCAGGGCCACGTTGGCGTCGGTGACGGTGGGCCGGTCGCCGCCCAGCGCGTAGCACGCGGGGCCGGGATGCGCGCCGGCCGACTCCGGGCCGACCCGCAGGAGCCCGCCGTCGTCGATGTGCGCGATGGAGCCGGCGCCCGCGCCGACCTCCGCGATGTCGATGGCGGGGACCTTCAGCATGTAGCCCCCGGCCTTGATGAAGCGGCTCGACGTGCTGATGCCCTCGCGGAACTCGTACTCGGTGGTGAGCGAGACGCGCCCGTCCTCCACGAGCGAGGCCTTCGCGGTGGTGCCGCCCATGTCGAACGCGATGAGGCTCGGGGTGTCGGCGACGCGCCCGAGCCGGGCCGCACCCGCCACCCCCGCCGCGGGCCCCGATCCCACCGCGAACACCGGGCGCTCGGCCGCGGCGGGCGCGCCCACCACGCCGCCGTTCGAGGCGACCACTAGCAGCGGGGCCTCGACGCCGATCCCCCGCAGGCCCGTCGCGAGATTGGCCAGGTAGCGGCGCATCACGGGCAGGAGGTAGGCGTTGACCACCGTGGTGCTGGTCCGCTCATACTCCTTGATCTCGGGCAGCACGCGGTAGGACGCGGTGACGTCGAGAGTGGGGAAGCGCGCGGCCAGCAGGGACTCGGCGAGGCGCTCGTGCGCGGGATTCACGTAGCTGTTGATGAAGCTCAGCGCCACCACGTCGGTCCCGTCGGCCATCAGGCGCTCCGCGGCGGCCAGCAGTCCCTCGCGGTCGAGCGGGCGCACCACCGCGCCGTCGGCGGCGATCCGCTCGTCGACCTCCAGCCGGTGCCGGCGCTCGACGAGCGGCTCCGGCTTCTCCCACGTGAGGTCGAACAGGTCGGGCGTGCGCACGCGCCCGATCTCCAGCACGTCGCGGAAGCCCCGTGTGGTCAGGAGCCCGACGCGCGCGCCCTTCTTCTGCAGGATGGTGTTCGAGGCCACCGTGGTCCCGTGCACGACCTCCACCACCGTGGCGGCCGGGACGCCCGACGCGCGCAGCAGCGCATCGAGCCCGCGCACCACCGCGAGGCCGGGATCCTCGGGGGTGGAGGACACCTTGCTGACGCGCAGCGTGCCGTCGGCCAGGCGGAGGACGATGTCGGTGAAGGTGCCGCCGATATCCACGCCGACGCGCGCGCTCATGCGTCCGACCACAGGCGGCCGGTGAGCACGGTGACCGCGGTCCCGCCCACCCGCACGCGCTCGGCGTGCCCGGCCCGTGTGGTCAGCTCCACCTGGAGCCGGCCGGGGCGGCCGAGTCCGTCGCCCTGCTCGGCGGTGAACGCGACGCGCCCGTCGGCGGCCCCGAGCGCGCCCGCCTCGAGCAGCCAGACCCCGAGGGAGGAGTGCACGGAGCCGGTCACGATGTCCTCCGGGATGCCGAAGTGCGGGGCGAAGAAGCGGCAGTGGCTGCGCGACCCGGGGTCCACCGTCTCGCGCGAGACCACGCAGACCCCGCGCGCGTGCTGCGGCGCGCGCACCGCGGCCAGGCGTCGCATGTCGGGCTCGATCGCCCGCAGCGCGCCCAGGTCGCGCACGGGGAGGAGCAGGTCCTGGTCGGGCGTCACCGCGGGGCGCGCCCAGCCGCCCACCGCGGCCCGGGGCAGGCCGAGCGCGTCCAGGATGTCTCCCAGGTCGCCCTCGAAGGGCCGGCACGCGGGGAGCGGCGGCTCGAGCCACATCAGCGCGCGGCCGGCTCCGCGCTCGATGTCCACGCGCAGCCGCCCCGACGGCGTGTCGTAGGTCACGCGATCGCCCGGGAGGCGCCCGCTCTCGAGCAGCGCGTGGGTGCCGCAGAGCGCGGTGTGGCCAGAGTAGCCGACCTCGAGCTTCGGCGTGAACATGCGCAGCCGCCAGTCCACGCCGGCCTGCGTCGCGGCGGAGACGAACGCGGTGCCCGGCACCAGCATCTCGGCGGCGATCCGCTGCATGGCCGGCGCGTCGAGGCGGTCCGCGTCCAGCACCGCGGCGGCCGGGTTGCCCGCGAAGGGCCGATCCGTGAAGACGTCGGCCTGGATGATCGCGACGGGCGCGGTCATGGCCGGATGCGCTCGCGCAGGCGGCGGGCCTGTCGGCCGAGGGCCCGGGTGGACCACACGGTGCCGAGCGAGTGGACCATCAGGCCGTAGACGCGCACGCGGGGCACCTTCAGGGTGACGTCCGGGTCGAGCCAGTTGGACGAGGCAGCGAGCAGGTCGAGGGTCCGCAGCCCGATCAGGAGCGGCCACGCGCAGGCCAGCCGCATGCGCGCCTCCCGCCGCGGGATCGCAAAGGTGTACTGCCAGCCGGCCTCGTAGTGATCGAGCGCGGTGTTCAGCCACTCGCCGAGGAGCGGGCGCGCGGCGGCCGCGCGGCCCGGATCCAGCAGGTCGCGCGGCTCGAGGCCCCACCGGGCCAGGTCCTGGCGGGGCAGGTAGCAGCGCCCCTGGCGCAGGTCGCGCGGCACGTCGCGCAGCACGTTGGTGAGCTGCAGGCCCTTGCCGAAGCGCGTACCGAGCGCGCGCATGCGCGGCAGGTCCCAGCGGGCGAGGCGCGGGCGATGGGCCACGTGCACCTCGGTCCAGAACTCGCCCACGCAGCCCGCGACCAGGTAGGTGTAGCGGTCGAGGTCCTCGCGGGTCTCGAGCGCGGTCAGCTTGCCCTCGTCCTCTCCCGGGAAGACGCGCAGGTCCTGGATTTGCCCCTCGATGATCGTGGCGAGGACCGCCTGCACCCGCGCGCGGTCGGCGGGCGGCAGCGCGCGGTACGCGGCCAGGCACTCGGGCAGCCGCTCGAGCAGCGCGCGCTCCGCGGGCAGCGCCTGGGAGGCGGCGGTGGCGCCCACCACGCTC
>DATFGS010000714.1:0-1902 GCA_035249225.1 Candidatus Methylomirabilota bacterium
GAGCAGCAGCTGTCCGACAAGGCCAAGGCCCTCGCGGCCGCGGTCACCAAGGGCGGCGACTTCGCGGCGGCGGCCAAAGCGGAGGGCTTCACGACCGGAAGCATCCCGCTCTTCTCGCGCGCCGACCCGCCGAAGGAGCGCGGGACCCTCCCCGGCGCGGTGCTGCTGGCGGCCCTGCAGACCCCCGCGGACCAGGTCGCGGAGCCGGTGCGGGCGGAGGGCGGCGTCTACGTGGTCAAGACGCTCGAGCGGCAGCCGGCCAGCCCCGACGGCTTCAACCGGGAGCGGGACGAGCTGGACAAGCAGGTGCTCGAGCAGAAGCGGGCGCAGGCCTGGGACAACTGGATTCGCGGCCGGCTCGCGACCGCGAAGGTCGAGGTGGGCGGCCAGCCCGCCTCCATGACACGCTGATCAGAAGGGGCCCTGACATGGATCGGACCGCACTCCTCATCATCGACGCCCAGCAGGAGTACTTCGCCCCGATCGGCAAGGTGGTGCTGCCCGACGGGCCCAAGGCGGTGGCCCGCATCGCGGAGACCCTGCGCTGGGCGCGCGAGAGCCGGATGCCGGTCTTCCACATCGTGCACGAGAGCCGCCGGCCCGGCGCCGCCACCTTCGTGCCGGGCAGCCCGGCCCTGGCGATCCACGACGCGGTGACGCCGCGCGGGGAGGAGCCGGTCATCACCAAGCACCTGCCGGGCGCGTTCACCAACACCACGCTGGAGTCCGAGCTGCGCCATCGCGGGATCGAGCGGGTGATCGTCTCCGGCTTCATGACCCAGATGTGCTGCGACACGACCACCCGCGAGGCGGCCCACCGCGGCTTCAAGGTCACGCTCCTCTCGGACGCGACCGCGGCCATGGACGTGAAGGGGCCCGACGGGGCGGTGATCCCGCACGATCAGGTGCACCGCACGCACCTCGGCAGCCTGAACGGCTTCCTGGCCGAGGTGAAGCGAAGCGACGAGGTGATCGGGACATGAGCATCCAGCGCACGCCGATGATGCGCGGAGGGTTCGAGCGGCTCCGCGAGGAGGTGGACCGGCTCAAGAAGGAGCGGCCCAACATCGTGCGGGCCATCGCGGAGGCGCGGGCCCACGGCGATCTGAGCGAGAACGCGGAGTACCACGCGGCGCGGGAGCGTCAGGGCTTCGTCGAGGCGCGCATCACCGATCTGGAGTCCAAGATCGGCACCGCGGAGGTGATCGACCCGCCCACCTCCGGGGAGCGGGTGACCTTCGGCTCCACCGTGAAGCTCGAGGACGAGGACGGCAAGGAGACGACCTACCAGATCGTGGGCTCGGACGAGGCGGAGCCGAAGCAGGGGCTGATCTCGGTCATGTCCCCGCTGGCCCGCACCCTGATCGGCAAGAAGGTCGGCGACAGCGTGACCGCCACCCTGCCCGGCGGCAAGAAGAGCTTCCAGATCCTCGCCGCGAATTTCAGGAAGTAGGGCGTTCGAGAAGTCGCGCGCTCGGTCGTTAAGACGCACGACCGTGGCGCTTCGAGAGACCGGGACTTCCTTTCATCTGCGGGGGCCCAGAAATGGCCCCCGCACTCCCCCAACCCCGACCATCCCGCCCGTGGCACCCGCCTGCGGACTTCCCGCCTGCGGTCATCGGGCCGCGAGCGCTCGTCCGAGCTAGTTCCGGAGGGCTTCGCGTAGCTCCCGCGTCAGGGCTTCGACCGTGCCGCGGGTGCCGCCGGCGAGCTTGTTCTTCCACTCGCCCTCGGTCTCGAAGCGGCGGTCGCGGAGGCGCTCGCCCCACGGCTTGACCGCGTCGCGGATGGCGTGGAAGTCGAACGCGTCCTTCTTCAGCTCGCGGGCGCGGGCCATCACGTCGGGGGCCACCCGGATGAAGGCGCGCAGCGCCGCGCCGGTCTTGATGGAGTACTTGCGCC
>DATFGS010000715.1:0-1339 GCA_035249225.1 Candidatus Methylomirabilota bacterium
CAATGCCGGTCACTTAACGTGAATCCTTCGCCGGCGGGGGCGTTTACGCGGGTAGTTGCTCATCTTGATCTTGACGACGCGCGGGTAGCGGCGTTGGGGTCGGCGCTCGGGCAAGATGAGCAAGGCGAGTTCGTCGTGCAGGGCATCGAGCCGGCGGGGGAGGACGCCGGGGCTCGTCGTCCAGGCGGTGAGCCAGAAGAGGCGGATAAACTGCAGCGCGTGGCGGAAGCTGATCCGCACGGGCGGCACACGGGCGCGGGCGGCGACGCGCGCCATGGCGAGGCGCACGAGGTTGTAGCCGAGGGCGAGGCCCCAGACTTCCTGCGCGATGCGCGCGGGCGTCTTGCTGCGCAGCGCCTCTTCACGCTCGAGCGTGTGGGTCTTCACTTCGTCGAAGCCGAGCTCGAGCTCCCAACGTTCGTGATAGAGGGCGACCAGCTCGGCGGCCGGATAGGCGACGGGGTCGAGCAACGAGGTGAGCAGCGTTTGGGGGCGGAAGCCGCGGAAGTGATAGCGGATGGCGCGGACCCGCAGCGTGGGTGGAAGGTCGCGGTGCACGAAGCGGGTCTGATGGCTGGGGCAGAGCTCGACGAGGTGATCGCCCGGGCCCAGGCGCTCGATGACGCGGCGGCGCAGGGCGTTGCGGCCACTTTTGACGCGGCTCAGCCAGTGGCGTTGGCGCGCGGGGTCCGCGAGCTGATGGAACAGCGCGTAGGTGGCGAACTCGCGGTCGACGATGACGAGCGAGGCGTCCGGCAGCTGGGGCCAGAGGGTGGTTGCCAGGGCAAGCTCACTGTCGCGGTAGGCGCCGAGCGCGAGCCCGGTGAGCACGTGGCGGCGCAAGACCATCAGGGCCACGAGGCGCAGCAAGGGATACCCGCCGGTGCTGTCCCAGCGCGTCGGGACGCGGCCGAACGCCGCGTCGTTTTCGGCGGTGTCGGGAACGCGCAGGGTGGTGCCGTCGACGCCGTAGACTGCCAGACCGCGCCAGCGCTCGGCGTCGGCCGCGGCCGGGCCCCACACCGCCGCGGACTGCGCGAAGAGGGCGGCGAGTGGCTCGGGGCCGAGCCGCGCGCGGGCTTGGACGATGGCGCCACCGCTCACCGTCTCACGCCGTGCGCCCGTGGGCAGCACCAAGTCGAGATGCCGGACCACTTCGCGGATCGACCGATCCCGGAGCAGGCCCATGCCGATCACGAGCCACACGACGTACTCGGCCGGCAGCTTACGCCGCCGGATGCTCGCGGTCCCGGTCGCCGTCAGTGCCTGCGCGATCCACGCTGGCTCCAACGTCTCGCTGAACAGCTCGAAGCTCGCGGCACGCTCGCCCGCGCCGACG
>DATFGS010000716.1:0-1568 GCA_035249225.1 Candidatus Methylomirabilota bacterium
GCGTTGCCGCGCAGGATGCCGTGCTCGACGTCGTCGGCGCTCAGCACGAAGCCGCCGATGCGGTAGCAGACGCGGCCGTAGAAGCCGCGCATCTCCCACACGCTGCGCCGGATGCCCACCGCCACGATCCCGTGAAAGACGAGCGCGTTGTACACGTTGATCCAGAACGCGAGCCGGGGCTGCCGCCCGTTGAGGTCGCCCAGGCTCACCCCCTGCAGCGCGCCCGCCCGCGCGGTGGCGGCGGCCCACTCGGCCGACGCGCGCAGCCGCGCGTAGTCGAGGCGCCCGTCGGCGCGGGTGTGGGCGGCGATCGCCTCGAGCACCGCGCGCTGGAGGCTCTCGGCGGCCGCGGCGGGGCCGCCGCCCGGCGGCGCGGCGGTGTCGTTCAGCACCACCCGACCGAACAGGGGTCTCATCCGACGCTTGAGCATGCGCTCGTCCCGGGGCGGATTGTCACAGCCGCGTCAAATCAGACGAAGACGCCTTCGGGCAGGAACGCGGAGACGATCCAGTTGGGCGCGTCCACGATCTCACTGATCTTGAGGTCCACCGTCACGCTGCACAGGATGTAGGCCTGCTCCCGCGAGAGGCCGCGCTCCCGCACCAGGTGATCGATCATGTAGCGCACCGCCTGCTGCGAGGCCGCGAAGAGATCGGGCCCATGCGCGGTGGTGGCGAACCACGAGCCCGCGGGCGCCGCCGCGGAGGGCGCGCGCGTGGTGCGGAGCTGCGGCTCGGCGAGCCCGCGCCCCGGCTGCAGCCCGAAGCGCGCGGTGACGCGGCCGCTCATCTCCACCGCGGTGACGCAGACCTCCCCGTCGCCCTGGATCGCGTGGGTGTCGCCCACGCTGAACAGCGCGCCGTCCATCCACACCGGGAGGTAGAGGGTGGAGCCGGCGGTGAGCTGCTTGATGTCCATGTTGCCGCCGTTCTTGCGGGGCGGCATCGTGCTGTGACCGCCCGGCTCGTCGAGCGCCGTCCCCATCACCCCCGGGAACGGATCGATGGGCACCGCGATGTGCCGGCCCGCCCGCGCGAAGCGTCCGTCGGAGAGATCCCAGATCTGCAGGTAGGGCTTGCCGAAGTCGGCCTCGGGCAGGAGCCCGCGCCCGGGCCGGATCGCGGTCCAGCCGAACTCGGCCGGCTTCACCTCGAGGATCTCGACCACCAGCACGTCCCCGGGCCGGGCGCCCTCGACCCGCACCGGCCCGGTGAGCGGATGGCCCCGGAAGGGGCCGCGCCCCATCACGTCGTCGTGGGTGGAGCGAGGGGTGTAGTACCGGTTCGCCGCGTCGCGGCAGTCGAACACGACCGTGTCGCCGGGGGCGATCGTGAGCCGCGGGGGCAGGGCGTTGTTCCACTCCTGGTGGATCTGCGCGTCGTCGAGGTGATGGTCCATGGCGCCGTCGAGTATACACGGCCGGACACGGGCCGGCGGGCGCGTAGTATGCTCTCGGCGTGCCGTTCACCACGACGCTCTGGCGCAGCATCGAGCCGATCTACGCGACGATCCTCGCGCACCCGTTCCTGCGCGGGCTCACCGACGGCTCGCTCCCGCGCGAGGCCTT
>DATFGS010000717.1:0-2479 GCA_035249225.1 Candidatus Methylomirabilota bacterium
GATCCTCACCGATCCCCGCTGGTACATCAAGACCATCGCGCTGCAGCTCGTGGCCGAGACCTTCGCGGTCGCGATCTTCAAGATGATGGGGGAGGCGGCCGCGGATCCGCTCCTCCGCCAGGTGTGCACCCGCATCCTGCAGGACGAGTCGCGCCACATGGGCTTCGGCATGCTGTCCCTGCCCGACATCGTCCGCGAGGCGAGCGACGCGGAGCGCCGGGAGATGGAGGACTTCACCTGCCTCGCGCTCGAGAAGGTGCTCACCGGCTTCTTCCCGCTCGAGGCCTATCGCGACGTCGGCTTCTCGCGCGCCCAGATCGAGGAGGTGAAGGTCTACCGCCGCGACGTGGCCGCGCGAAACGACTACGCGGTCTACCGGAAGTTCTTCAAGCGCGACATGCACACCTCGATGGTGAACAACCTCGCCCGGATCGGCCTCCTGACCGAGCGCGTGCGTCCCCGGCTGTCCGCCCTCGGGATCGAGCTGCCCGCCCCCGCCGCCTAGCCGTCCGCGAGGAGCTCGCGCAGGCGGCGGTCGCGGTGGTCGAAGAGCCGCCGGATCAGGTGGCCGCCCCCCGCCGCGTGCACGACGGTGCCCAGCGGACCCAGCGGCATGCGGTAGGTCACCCGGTCCTCCACCCAGGTGCCGCCCTCGCCCGCCTCACCCTCGGTGAAGCGGTGGCGATGCTCCCAGCGCGCGAACGGCCCGACGACCTGCGCGTCCACGAAGCGGAAGGGCGCGTCGAACTCGCGGACGATCACGCGCCAGCGCCCGGGTAGCGCCGCGCGGAAGTCCAGCACCGCGCCCGCGGATAGCCGGGCGGGCGGCGGAGCGAGCCAGCGCGGCCGCGCCCACGCGGGCTGGATGCGCTCGAGGTTGCGCGGGTCCGCGAAGAACTCGAACACCACCGCGCGCGGACGCGGGAGCCACACGCGGCGCTCGAGGATGTAGTCCGCCATGGGGGCCGCGCTATCATAGGCGGGTGCCGGACCCCGGTCAAACGCGGGCGTACCTCGCCCTCACCCTCATCTCCACGCTCTGGGGCTCCTATCCCGCGTTCGCCAAGCTCGCCCTCGCCCACTTCCCGCCCTACGTGCTGGTCTCGCTGCGCTGCACGCTGGCCTCGGCGTTTCTCACCGTGCTGCTCTTCCGCCGCGGCTGGGAGGAGTTCCGCGAGCTGCGCGCGGCCGACCTGCGGACGTTCGCGTTCCTGGGCGCAGCCGGGCTCTTCGTCTCCACCGGCGGCACCTACCTCGGCATCGCGCTCAGCACCGCCGCCAACGCGGCCATCCTCCAGGCGGCCACCCCGGTGATGGTGGCCCTCGGCGCCCGCTTCTACCTCAAGGAGCGGCTGCGGCGCCGCCAGTGGGCGGGCGTGGCCGCGTCCATGGCGGGCGTGCTGCTCGTCATCACGCGCGGGAGCTGGCGCGCCGTCGCCAACCTCGAGCTGATGCCCGGCGACCTCATCCTGATGGTCTCGCAGGCCGGGTGGAGCGCCTACACGATCCACGGCAAGCAGGTGCTCGCGGTGCACTCCCCGGTGGTGGCCACCACCGCCTCCTACATCCTCGGCTCGGCCATGCTGTTGCCGATGACCCTGGTGGCCGCGCCGTTCTTCCCCCGGCCGGACTTCACCTCGCAGGTCGCGTGGGGCGTCGTGCTCTACCAGGCCTTTCTCGGCGCGATCGCCCACGTGTGGTGGTACGAGGGGGTCAAGGCGGTGGGGCCGAGCCGCGCCGCGATCTTCATGAACCTGCAGCCGGTGGTGGGCGTGGTGCTGGCGTGGGCGATGCTGCACGAGGCGGTCGAGTGGCCGGAGATCGTGGGCGGCGTCCTGGTGCTCCTGGGCGTCGCGCTGACCACCCAGGCGCCGCTGGCGTCTAAGGCAGCTTCTTGACCTCGGCGAGGATCTTGTCCGGGTTCGGCAGCTCGCCCTTCCCGTAGCGCTCGACGACCCGGATCGTGCCCTGCCGGTCGATCACGAAGGTGGCCCGCACGTTCGCGTTCCAGTCCGGCCAGTAGACGCCGTAGGCGCGGCTCGCCGTGCGGTGGGTGTCGGAGAGCAGCGGGTAGTTGGAGATCCCGACCGACTTGGCCCAGTTCTCGTGGCTGAAGGGGCTGTCCGAGCTGATACCCAGGACCTGGGTCTGCGCCGCCTCGAAGTCCTTGACGCGACGATCGAAGGCGGGCATGCAGGTGGATCAGCCGGGGGTCCAGTCGAGCGGGTAGAAGAGCAGCACCACGTTCTTGCCGCGGAAGCTCTTGAGGCTCACGTCCCGGAGCCCGATCGTCTTCAGCGTGAAGTCCGGCGCGGGATCGCCCACCCCCGGAGCCTTGCTCTCGCTCATCGCCTCATCCCTCCTTCGCCCGCCGCAGGCGCGGCCGGGGATCGAACGTGGCTCGCGCCGGCGTTGATGCGTTTCTGCGGAAACCAGAAGGCGTCAATCAACTTTCTTCGACGATTAAGAGGCTGTTGGC
>DATFGS010000718.1:0-3799 GCA_035249225.1 Candidatus Methylomirabilota bacterium
AGAGCGCGGGCACCTTCGCGGCCACGCGCAGCATCTCGATGCCGAGGATGGGCGCGAGGGTGCCGCCGAGCGAGGCCAGCATCGGCATGCGCCGGACCACCCCGCGCTCGGGGTCCATGCTCATGAGCCCGCGCCCCGCCGCGGCGGCATCGATCTCGTCCACGCTCCGCAGCGCGCCCGCGAAGGGTCGTACGAAGGGCGCGGGATCGCCGCCGAAGGCGCGCACCGGTACCTGGCCGATGCCGGCGGGCGGCCCGGGCACGCTCTCGAGCCCGGCCATCCCCAGCACCACCGGCCGGCCGCGGAGCGCGGCGGCCAGCACCGCGTCGTTGCGGGGCATGCCCGCGAGCTTGCGGGTCAGCTCCGGGTCGAGCCCGTCCACGAGGGAGGGAATGCGCTCCGGCGAGAGGCGGTCGGGCTCCGGCATCATGATGTCGAGGCCGATGGCGGCGGGCCGCGCCTCGCCGATCCGCGCGACGAGCCGGGCGAGCCAGGTGCGCGGCCAGGGCCATTGCCCGTATCGCTCGAGGCTCTCCTCGTCGATGGCCACGATGACGACGGGCGCGGAGCGGCGCTCGCGCGGGGCGAGGTTCTGATAGGCGTCGAAGGCGGCCAGGCGCACGAGCTGGAGCCCGGGCACCTCCGGCAACAGGGCCAGCGCGAGCAGCAGCGCCAGCAGGAGCACGCCGACCGGCCGGCCGCGGCCACCGCGGAGGGCGCGCGCCCAGCGTCGCTCCGCCCAGTGCGGGCGCGCGGACCGCTCGGAGGCGGGAGCGTCCGCGCTCAGGCGGAAATCCTCAGAGCGCCAGCTCCAGGCCGTCGTAGGCGGCCCAGACTTCCACGCGGTGATCGGTCCGGGTGATCTCCTCGAGCCGGCGCGTCTCCGCGAGCAGCCGGGCGATGCGCTCGTCGTCGAAGATCGGCTCGTGGTGATAGAGGCAGAGGCGCCGGGCGCGCGCGAGCTGGCACATCTCGACGCCCACCACGTTGCTCGAGTGGCCCCAGTCCTCCTTCACCGAGATGGCGTCGGCGAGCGAGTACTGAGCGTCGAAGATCACGAGGTCGGCGTCGCGGAAGAACTCCACGAACGCGGCCACCTCCTCCGGGTCGTCCTGCTTGTGCTCGGAGTCGGTCGAGTAGACCACCGCCTTGCCGCGCTGCTCGATGCGGTAGCCGTAGGAGTCGCCGCCGTGGCGCTGGCGCTTGGCCCGGACGCGGAGCCCCGCGATGTCGTAGTTCCGCTCGGGCTCGAGGCGGACGAACTCGATGCGCGCTTCCATCCTCGAGAAGTCCACCGGGAAGGACGGGGCGCGATTCTGCCGCCGGAACGCCTCCTCCAGCGTGTCGTGGCAGCCGTAGATCGTCACATGGTTGCCCGGCAGGTAGGCGGGCATGAAGAACGGGAAGCCCATGATGTGATCCCAGTGCAGGTGGGACATGAAGACGTGGAACCGGTGCCCGGAGGGCCCCCGGGTGGCGAGCAGCGAGTTGCCGAAGCTCCGCGCCCCGCTCCCCAGGTCGCAGAGCACGTGGTCGGCGCCGTCCGTCTCGAGCTGCACGCAGGAGGAGTTGCCGCCGAAGGTGTGGGAGACCGAGAACTCGAGCTCGTTCTCCACGAAGGCGCGCGCCTTGCCGGGGGTGTCGAGGCCGCGCCCCGCCGCGGCCACCAGCGCGGTGACGAGCTTGCGCTGCACCTCGGCGGACGTCATGGCGACCGGGATCGAGCCGCGGGTGCCCCAGAAGCGAACGCGCACGAGGGACCTCAGGCCGACTCGAAGGCGGCCAGCGCGGCGGGCGACAGCTTGGCGAGGGCCTCCCGGAGCGTGGGGAAGACCTCCAGGACCAGGTTGAAGCGGCTGATCTCGAAGATCTCGCGCACCACCGGCTGCAGGTCCGCCACCGCGAGCGCGCCGCCCTGGGCCTTCACCTGCTTGCTGGCGAGCATGAGCACGCGCAGCCCCACGCTGCTGATGTACTCCACCCCGGCCAGGTCGATCACCGCGCGATCGCGCCCGGCCGCGACGCCGGCCAGGTGCGGCGCGAGCGCGGCCTTGAAGGAGTCCGCCGTCGCGTGATCGATGCGCCCCACAGGATAGAGCGCGACCGTATCGGCGAAGCGCTTCGCGGCCAGCTCCATGTCGGCTCCCAGACGATCGAATCGGGCTGAATCGGGGGTCCGATTCTAACACCGGGGCCGCCTGTGGCACACTGGGACGTCTTGGAGAAATCAGACCTCCTCAGCCAGTTGCGCATCGATCGCGGGGCGGACCGCCCGCCGCGCCGGCGCACCCGTCTGTACGCCGTCCTCGGGGCGGCCGTCCTCCTCCTTGGCGGCGGGCTCTGGTGGGGCGTGCTCCGGGCCCGGCCCCCGGTGGTGCAGACTGCGGTGGCGCGCACGGCCAGCCAGGGCGGCGGGGCCGGCTCGGTGCTCGACGCGAGCGGCTACGTCACCGCCCGGCGCCAGGCCACCGTCTCGGCCAAGATCACCGGCAAGGTGACCGAGGTGCTGATCGAGGAGGGCCAGCGCGTGCGGGAGGGTGCGGTGCTGGCCCGGCTCGACGACACCGAGGCGCAGGCGCAGCTCGGGCTCGCGCGGGCCCAGCTGGTGGCCGCGCGCTCCCAGCTCGCCGAGGTCCGGGCCCAGCTCGTCCAGGCCGAGCAGGACTACGCGCGCCAGCGGGAGCTCGCCGACCGCAAGCTCATCGCGCCCCAGGCGCTCGACGCGGCGCTGGCCCAGCGCGACATGCTGCGCGCGCGCCTGGCCGCCACCGAGGAGCAGGTCAAGGTCGCGACGGAGTCGCAGGCGGTCGCCCAGGTGCAGCTCGACAACACGGTGATCCGCGCCCCGTTCAGCGGCGTGGTCATCGCCAAGTCGGCGCAGCCGGGCGAGATGATCTCGCCGATCTCGGCGGGCGGCGGCTTCACCCGCACCGGCATCGGCACCATCGTGGACATGGACTCGCTCGAGATCCAGGTGGACGTCAACGAGTCCTACATCAACCGCGTGACCCCCGGCCAGCCGGTGGAGGCGACGCTCAACGCCTATCCGGACTGGAAGATCCCGGGCGACGTGATCGCGATCATCCCGACCGCGGACCGGAGCAAGGCCACCGTCAAGGTCCGCATCGCGATCAAGGCGAAGGACGCGCGCATCGTGCCCGACATGGGCGCGCGCGTGGGCTTCCTCGACGGCAAGCCGGCCGCGGGGGCGCCGCCGCCCGCGCCCAGCGTCCTGGTGCCCGCGGACGCGGTGCGCACCGAGGGCGAGGCCGCCGTGGTCTTCGTCTACGCCAGCGGCAAGGTCGAGCGCCGGAGGGTGACCCTCGGGCCCGACGTGTCGGGCCAGCGCCGGGTCCTCAGCGGGCTGCGCGACGGCGAGCGCGTGGTGCTCGCGCCGCCGCCCGCGCTCGCCGACGGCCAGGCGGTGAAGACGACCGAGCCGAGGTGAGTGGTGGAGACCCTCGTCGAGATCCGCGGCGTCACCAAGGTCTACCGGCGCGGCCGCGAGCGCATCGAGGTGCTGCACGGCATCGACCTCGACATCCCGGGCGGCGACTTCGTGGCCCTGATGGGGCCGTCGGGCTCGGGCAAGACCACGCTGCTCAACCTGATCGGCGGGCTCGACACCCCGACCGGCGGCAGCATCACGGTGGGCGGCCGGCGCATCGACCAGCTCTCGGGCGGCGAGCTGGCCGCCTGGCGGGCCGGGCACGTGGGCTTCGTCTTCCAGTTCTACAACCTGCTCCCCGCGCTCTCGGCCCAGCGGAACGTGGAGCTGCCGCTGCTCCTGACCGACCTC
>DATFGS010000719.1:0-4850 GCA_035249225.1 Candidatus Methylomirabilota bacterium
GCAGCGGCAGCCCGACGTGATCACGATGGACCTGATGCTGCCGGACCTGGACGGCTTCGAGGCGATCCGGCTCCTGCGCGATCAGCCCGAGACGCGCGACACTCCGGTGGTGGTGCTGAGCGCGATCGAGGTCGAGCCCGGCGACCCGCGCGCCCTGGGGGCCACCGTCTGCCTGACCAAGCCGTTCAGCTCGGCGGACCTGCTCAGGGCGATCCGCTCGCGGCTGCGGCCGCGCGACGGCGTGGCCCCGTGAACCGACCACCACCCCCAGCCGCTCACCCATCGGACGTGCTCGAGCGCGCCGGCGCGCGCCTGCCGGACGACATGACCGTCTTCGTGCTCAAACGCTCCTGAGAACACCCGATCCCCGGGGAGGACCCGCCCGCATGATCCGCATCGTCGTCGCCACCCTCGCGCTCCTCGCGGGCGCGGTGTCCGTGTCCGCCCAGCCCGCCACGAAGGAAGTCGTCGTGCTCACCTCGTTCCCCAAGGAGCTCTTCGAGGCCTACAAGCAGGCGTTCGAGCAGAGGAGCCCGGGGGTGAAGGTGATCGTGAAGCAGCAGCAGACCAACCAGGGCGTGACCTACCTGCGCGAGACGCGGAGCCGGCCGGAGGCCGATATCTTCTGGGTCTCGGCGGTGGACGCCTTCCAGGCCCTCAAGGCCGACGGCCTGCTCGAAAAGGTCGCGCCGCCGAGGGAGACGCTCGCCCGGATCCCCGCGAAGATCGGGAGCTTCCCTCTCCACGACCCCGACGGCTACTACTGGGGCTTCGCGGTCTCGGGCTATGGGCTCATGTGGAACACCCGCTACCTGGCGCTGCACAAGCTGCCCGCGCCGCGCGAGTGGACGGACCTGGCCGACGCGCGCTACTGGGGCCACCTCGTGATCTCGGCGCCCTCGCGGAGCGGCACGACCCATCTGACCGTCGAGGTGATCCTCCAGGCGTACGGCTGGGAGAAGGGCTGGGCGCTCCTGCTGCAGAGCGGGGGCAACATGGGCTCGATCACGGAGCGCAGCTTCGGGGTGCCGGAGGCGGTGGTCTCCGGGCAGTACGGCATCGGGGTGGTGATCGACTTCTTCGGGCTCTCCGCCATCGCGTCGGGACAGCCGATCGACTTCGCGTATCCGTCGCTCACCGCGGTGGTGCCGGCCTCGGTGGCGGTGGTGAAGAACGGGCCGAACCCGGCCAATGCCCGCGCCTTCGTCGAGTACCTGCTCGGCGACGAGGGGCAGCTCCGCCTCTTCGCGCCCGAGATCGGCCGGCTGCCGGTGGTGCCGGCGCTCTACGCGCGCGCGCCCAAGGGCTATCCCAACCCGTTCACGATGAAGCTGGGCGGCGTGGATTTCGACGACAAGCTCTCGTCGGGCCGCCGCAACGTGGTCAACGCCCTCTTCGACCAGGTGGTGACGTTCCGCCACGCCGAGCTCAAGGCGGCCTGGGGTGCCGTCCACACCGCCGACGCGCAGGTGGCGAAGGCGCGGGCCGCCGGTCGCAACGTGGACGCGGCGGCGGCGCAGCTCGCCGAGGCCCGCAAGCTCGCGAGCACGGTCCCGCTCGACGCCCGGCGTGCCTCCGACCGCGAGGTCAACGCGGCGTTCAAGGACAAGCCCGAGGTGAAGTCGCGGATGGAGACGGAGTGGGATACCGCGGCCAAGGTCGGCTACGCGCGAGCGCGCGAGCTCGCGGAGGGAGCGGGCGCGAAGATCCGTCAGTAGCTCCTGCCATCACTCGACGACCTGGGTCGCTCGCACCAGGAGCGACGCGCTGGCGCGCGTGCCCGAATGAGCGCGCGCTCCCGCCCGCGAAGCTACAGTGCCGGCGGGGCCGCCTTCGCGCGGATGGCGCGGGCCTGCGATTCCATCTCGGCGGCCTCGGGCTCGCGGTTGATCTGCTTGAGCAGCGCCGCGTACTCCTCGAGGCTCTCCGCGACCTCCGGGTGGTCGGGGCCGAGCGCCTTGCGCCGCAGCGTGAGGGCCCACTGGTAGAGCGGCTCGGCCTGCGCGAAGCGGCTCTGCGCGCGGTAGAGCGAGGCCAGGTCCACGATGGCCGCGGCCACCTGCGGGTGCTCGGGGCCGAGCACCTTCTCCGCGATGGCCTGGGCGCGCCGGTAGAGCGGCTCGGCCTGCGCGTACCGGCTCTGAAGGCGGTAGAGCGTGCCCAGGCTGCCGAGGTCGAGCGCGACCCGCGGGGACTCCGGGCCCAGGCGCTTCTCGTCGATGGCGAGCGCGCGCTGATAGCTGGGCTCCGCCTCCGCGTACTTGCTCTGCAGCCGCTGGGCTTCCCCGAGGGTGCGGAGGCTTCGGGCCAGGTCCGGATGCTCGGGGCCGAGCGCCTTCTCCTGGATCGCGAGCGTGCGGCGGGCCAGCGACTCGGCCTGGGGCGCGTTCTGGCGGAGCGCCGACAGCTCGGCCAGCCCGGCCAGCGTTCCCGCGACATCCGGATGCTCGGGGCCCAGGGCCTTCTCGCGGATCGCGAGCGCGCGGCGGCCGAGCCTCTCGGCGTCCGCGTAGCGGCCGCGGGTGCGGGCGAGACCGGCCAGCAGGTCGAGCGCGCCGGCCACCTCGGGATGCTCGGGGCCCAGGGTCTTCTCGGCGACCGCGAGGGCACGGCGGCCGAGCGCCTCGGCCTGCGCGAAGCGGCCCTGCTCGGCGTGGAGCTCGCCGAGCGTCACGAGCGGGCCGATCACCTCGGGGTGCTCGGGCCCGAGGGTCTTCTCGCGGATCGCGAGCGCGCGCTGGGCGAGCTGCTCGGTCTCGACGTAGCGGCTCTGCAGGCGGTAGAGGGTGGCCAGGCTCGTGAGGCTGGTGGCCACGTCCGCATGCTCGGGCCCGAGCGCTTTCTCGCGGATGGCGAGGGCGCGGCGGCTGTGCAGCTCGGCGTCGCCGTAGCGCCCCTGCAGGCGCTCGAGCGTGGCGAGCGCGTCGAGCGTGCCCGCCACCTCGGGATGCTCCGGCCCCAGCACGCGCTCGTCGATGGCGAGCGCGCGGCGGAGCAGCGGCTCGGCCGGCGCGTAGCGGCCCTGCGCGGCGCCGAGGAAGCCGAGCGCGGTCAGGGTGGCGGCCACCTCGGGATGGTCCGCGCCGAGCGCGCCTTCCGCGATGGCCAGGGCGCGGCGAAGGAGCGGCTCGGCCGTCGCGTACCGGCCCTCGGCTTGGTAGGCGGCGGCGAGGAGGCCCAGGCTCAGCGCGACGCGCGGGTCCTGGGGGCCGAGGCGTTCGGCGCGCTCCAGCGCGGCCGCGAAGAAGCGCTCCGCCTCGCCGTAGCGGCCGAGCTGATAGGCGCGATCGCCCGCCGCCATCGGCGTCTCCCAGCTCTGGCCGTCGGCGGCGGGCTGGGCCGCGACCGGTGCCGCGCCCAGGCCCAGCGCGAGCGCGGCGATCAGGGCGGCCCCGCGCCGGCTAATTGCGCTTCCCGGTGCGCGTGAGCGGCAGGACGCCTTCCAGCTCCCCCTTCAGCATGGGGTGCTGGTTGCCGCCAACCTGGCGCGACTTGCGGCTGACTTCCTGGGCGAGATACTCGTAGAGCTCCTGGAGCGAGACGATCCCGTCGCGGTTGCTGTCCGCGTAGCCCTGCAGGCCGCGCACCAGGTAGTAGGTGAAGATGCCGTGGCCGAGCTCGGCCAACTCGATGGACAGCTCGGAGGGGCGCGAGGCGGTCACGATCGCCCGGCCCTTGGAGCGCGTGAGCCGGTCGAGGAAGATGTCGTCCACCGTGACGGCGCGCGTCTTGGTGGAGGCGAAGGTGCGCCCGCCCGCCGCGCCGCTGTAGCAGGCGTCGAGGAACACGGTGATCCGCTCCGCCTCGATCCGGGCCAGCACGTTCTGCATCTCGTCCATCGGCAGCGCGGTCGAGTAGAGATCGTCGGGGTCGGCGTCGACCGGCACCAGGTACTTGGAGAGTCCGTCGCGCTCGATGCCGCGCTGGTCCACCTCGGAGGCGCCGTGGCCCGCGAAGTAGATCATCACCAGGTCGTCCTTGTGGGCCGAGCGGGCGAGGAAGGTGCCGAGCGCCCACTTGATGTTGCGCAGGGTGGGCTTGCGCTCGGTCTTGTCGGTGAGCAGGAGGATGTTCTCCTTCTTGAAGCCCGCGCTGACGAGCGTCTGGTAGATCGCGTCGGCGTCGGCCACCGAGTAGCGCAGGCGCGGCACCGCCGAGCTCTCGTAGCCGCCCACCCCGATGATGACCGCCCACTGCGTGGACGGGGGCGCGGCGGGCGGGGCCGGGGGCGCGACCGGGGCGACGGGCTTGACGCGCTCGAGGATGACCGTCCGCACCTCCTGCCGGGCCGCGCCGTCGGACTCGCGCGCGGTGATCACGATGGCGTTGGCGCCCTCGCGCAGGGTCAGCGGCGCGCTCACCGCCATCGTCTTCTGCGGGCTCCGCTCCTCCTGCTGGTGTACCTCGGTCCCGTTGAGCGTGACCGTGATCCGGCTGATGCCCTTGCTCGAGCGCGCCACCGCCGCCACCACGCTGGCCTCGTCGGTCACGCGCGAGCGATCCTCCGGATAGCGCACGTCCACCGCGAGGGGCACCAGCTTGTCGTGGTGGATGGTGCGCATCTCCTGGTGCATCGTGCCGTCGGTCTCGGCCGCGGTGACCACCAGGGTGTTCTGGCCCTCGGCCAGCTTGACCGGGAGGTTGACCGCCATCGACGGCTGCTGCGTGCGGTTGTCCTGGCGGAAGAGCTCCACGCCGTTGGCGGTCACCAGGACCTGACGCACGCCGGTGCCGCCGTAGACCACCGCCGCGAACGTGACCGTCTCCTGCTCCACGCGCGCCTGGTTCGTGGGCGTCGAGATCGTGATCCGGAAGGCGTTCGCGGGCCTCCCCGAGTCGGGGGGCACGGC
>DATFGS010000720.1:0-6638 GCA_035249225.1 Candidatus Methylomirabilota bacterium
GGCCGACCATGGCCTCGGCCGGCGAGCGCGTGTCGTTCGTGTCGATGGAGAGCGCCAGCGCGGGCAGCGGCGGCGGGGCCTCGCCGAACACGCGACGGTAGTCGTCGGCGACGTTGCGCCGCTCGTCGAGCCACTGGCCCAGGCCCTGGTCTCCACGGCGAGCGACGATGAACGTGACCGCCCCCGTCTTGCGGCTGGGGAGGACAGTGCCCACCGGTAGCGCCGGGTCCCAGACGTAGCCGATCAGGCGGGATCGCACGAAGGCCGGGAAGCGCGGCCAGATCGCGAAGACGTGGCTTCCGGCATCGGAGGTCGCACGGTTCCGCAGGTCCGCGCCCTGCGGGAGGCTCAGCACGCGCCACTGCCACGCGAGGAAGGGGGTCGCCGCCAGGTCGGCCCCCACCTCCTTGGCGATCGTGGAGTGCTCGCCCGCGCTCTTCATGTGCAGGGCGCGACGCCCCGCGTGCTCCACCACCGTGAAATCGTAGGCGGGATGCCCGCCCGGCGTCTCGTAGGTCTGCCAGCCCGGCGGCACGCCCTTGAATCCCACCGGCGCCAAGCCCCAGGTCTCGACGGGCACGGGCGCGCCGGCGCCCCACGCGCGACCGGCCCGCGTGAGCAGGAGGGCGCCGACGGCCTGCAGGAGCCCGCGTCGGGGAAGGAGATGAGTGGTCATGGGGTTGGCGGAGCCGCCTGATTGCGAATAGTATACGGGGCCATGACGACCGACTCCGCCCGCACTCGCGCTCTCGTGCAGCAGGCCTGGGATGGCGACATCGTCCCGGCGCTCACCGAGTACATCCGCATCCCGGCCAAGTCGCCCATGTACGACACGAAATGGGCGGAGCACGGCCACATCGACCAGGCGGTCACCCTGATGACCGATTGGGCCCGCAAGCGGAAGATCGAGGGGCTGAGCATCGAGGTGGTCCGGCTCCCGGGCCGCACGCCGGTCATCCTGATGGAAGTGCCGGGCGCGGGCGACGAGACCGTCCTGCTGTACGGCCACTGCGACAAGCAGCCGGAGATGGTGGGCTGGGCCGCGGACGGCGGGCCGTGGATCCCGGTGCGCCGCGGCGACCGGCTCTTCGGCCGCGGGGCGGGGGACGACGGCTACGCGTCGTTCGCGGCGCTGACCGCGATCGAGACGCTCCAGGCCCAGGGGATTCCCCACGCGCGCTGCGTGGTGCTGATCGAGGCCTCCGAGGAGAGCGGCAGCCCCGACCTGCCCGCCTACGTGGAGAAGCTGGCCGATCGCATCCGCCCCGACCTGGTGGTCTGCCTCGACTCCGGGTGCGGCGACTACGACCACCTGTGGGCCACCACCTCGCTGCGCGGCATCCTGAGCGGCACGCTCACCGTGGAGGTGCTGGGCGAGGGCGTGCACTCGGGGGCGGCGAGCGGGATCGTGCCCTCGAGCTTCCGCATCCTGCGCCAGATCCTCGACCGGCTCGAGGACGATCGCACCGGCAAGATCCTCGTCGAGGAGTGCCACGTGGAGATCCCGCCCGCCCGGCTCGCCGAGGTGCGCGCGGTCGCCTCGGTGCTGGGTAACGATGTCTGGCAGCGCTTCCCGTTCCTGCCCGGCATGCGCGCGGTGACGCAGGACCCGGTGGAGGCGCTGCTGAACAACACGTGGCGGCCCGCGCTCTCGGTCACCGGGATCGACGGCATCCCCGCGCTGGCCGATGCGGGCAATGTGCTGCGGCCGAAGACCGCGGTGAAGCTGTCGCTCCGGCTGCCGCCGACCGCGGACGCGGCGCGGGCGAGCCGGCGGGTCAAGGAGGTGCTGGAGGCCGATCCGCCGTACGGCGCGCGCGTGACCTACGCGACCGGGGAGCGGCCCGGCACCGGCTGGGACGCTCCCGCGATGGCGGGCTGGCTGCGCGAGTCGGTGGAGCGGGCCTCCACCGCGCAGTTCGGCGCGCCCGCGATGTTCGACGGGCTCGGCGGCTCGATCCCGTTCATGAGCATGCTCGGCGAGCGGTTTCCCGAGGCCCAGTTCCTCGTCACCGGGGTGATGGGGCCCGGCTCCAACGCGCACGGGCCGAACGAGTTCATCGACCTGCCGACCGGCGTGAAGGTGACCGCGTGCGTGGCGCAGGTGCTCGCCGACCACGCGGCGCAGCTGGGGCGCTGAGGCCATGGCTGGGCGAGGCGCAGCCGAAGGCGAGCCGAGCGGCTCTGTAAAGGCGCTGGACGGGCGGGTGGCGCTGGTGACGGGCGCGGGACGGCTGCGCGGCATCGGGCGGGCCACCGCGCTGGCCCTGGCCGGGCTCGGGGCGGACGTGGTGGTCACCGGCACCGGCCGCGACCCCGCGACCTATCCAGAGGACGAGAAGAAGGCGGGCTGGCGCGACGTGGAGAGCACCGCCGAGCAGGTGCGCGCGCTCGGCCGCAAGGCGCTGACCTGGACCGGCGACGTGAGCCAGGCCCAGTCGGTGGAGCGGCTGGTGGACCAGGTGACGAAGACCTTCGGCCGCCTCGACGTGCTCGTGAACAACGCGGCCTACCCGCGCGGCAACGACCGGGTGCCGCTTCCCGAATTGGACGAGGGTGTCTGGCGAAAAGTTCTCGACATCAAGCTGACCGGCGCGTTCCTGCTCTGCAAGCGGGTCGTGCCGATCATGATCAAGCAGAAGTGGGGCCGCATCATCAATCTGTCGTCGATCGCGGGCAAGCGCGGCGCTCCCAACACCGCGGCCTACAACGCGGCCAATTTCGGCATCCAGGGCCTCACCCAGTCGCTGGCCCAGGAGGTGGCGCGCCACGGCGTCACCGTCAACGCGGTGTGCCCGGGCACCATCGACACCGCACGCATGGACGTGCTCGGGCGCAGCGAGGGCTGGCAGCGGCAGCTCGACCGGATCCCGATGGGCCGGGCCGCCTCCGACGAGGAGGTCGCGGGCCTCATCGCCTTCCTCTGCTCTCCCGCCGCCGCGTTCATGACCGGCCAGTCCGTCAACATCGACGGCGGCGTGGTCATGTGGTGAGGTAGCGGCGACCCGGCCCGCGTGGCAGACTGACGGCGGGAGGGACCGACGATGACGACTCCGAAACCTGCCGCGGGAAGCCGGCCACCGGGATGGCAGCAAGAGCACGCGAAGCGCTACATCGCGACCGGCGGCCAGGACGGTCACATCTGGGAGGGCGTGCCGACTCTCCTGCTCACCACGACCGGCCGGCGCTCCGGCCAGACGCGCACGACCCCGCTCATCTACGGCCGCGACGGGGACCGCTACGTGGTCGTGGCCTCGCGCGGCGGCGCCCCCGCCCACCCGGCCTGGTACGAGAACCTGACCGCGCAGCCCGAGATCTCGGTCCAGGTGATGGCCGACCGCTTCAAGGCCCGCGCCCGCACCGCGACCCCGGCCGAGAAGCCGGCCCTGTGGAAGAAGATGGTCGCGATCTGGCCGCCGTACGAGGAGTACCAGCAGCGCACGCCCCGCGAGATCCCGGTCGTGATCATCGAGAAGGCCTGACGCGATGAGCGAGTCCTCGCGCCCGGTGTCGCGGGTCGTGAAGCCGGAGCCGGTGATCGAGGGCGCCGGCGTGCACCTCCGGCGCAGCATCGGCACGCGCGGGCTCGATCACCTCGACCCGTTCCTCCTGCTCGATCACTTCGAGTCGACCCGGTCGGAGGACTACGAGCCCGGGTTTCCCTATCATCCGCACCGCGGGATCGAGACGGTCACCTTCGTGCGCACCGGCGTGGTCAAGCACCGGGACTCGCTCGGCCACGAGGGGAGCATCGGGGCCGGCGACATCCAGTGGATGACCTCGGGGAGCGGCATCCTGCACGAGGAGATGCCGCAGGTCCGCCCCGAGGGGATCGGGGGGCTGCAGCTCTGGCTGAACCTGCCCGCGCGGGAGAAGATGACCCGGCCGAAGTACCGGGACCTGACCGCGAGCCACCTGCCGGAGAGCGATCTCGGCGGCGGCGCGCGGGGCCGGGTGATCGCGGGCGACGCGGCGGGCGGCCGGCTCGTCGGGCCGGTCGAGGGGCTGGCGGTGGCGCCGAAGTTCCTGGACGTGACGCTCCCGCCGGACGCGACCTTCCGCGAGGCGGTCCCGCGCGGGCACACCGCGTTCGCCTACGTGGACCAGGGCGAGGTGCGCTTCGGCCCCCAGCGCACCGCGGCGCGCGCGCCGTCGCTGGTCATCTTCGGCGACGGCGACGTCGTGGAGGCGGCCGGGGCGCCGGGCGGCGGCCGCTTTCTCCTCGCGGCCGCGCGCCCGCTGGGCGAGCCGATCGCCCGTCACGGTCCCTTCGTCATGAACACCCGCGCGGAGATCGAGGAGGCGCTGCGCGATCTCCGCAGCGGGCACTTCATCCGCGAAGACCCTACTTGAGGCGGAGGTCCTCGGCCGGCCCGACGTACGGGTAGCCCTGGATCAGCCCCGCCGCCGGATCCGCGACGCGGGCGCCCACGCCCCAGGGGAAGGCCTGCTGGAAGATGGGCGCGACCAGCGCCTGATCCGCGACGATCTTCTGGATCTGGTGGAGCAGCGCCTCGCGCTTGCCGCGATCCAGCTCGCCGGCCTGCCGCTGGAAGAGGTCGTCGATCTCGGGCCGGGTGCTGTAGGCGTAGATGCCGTTCCTGGTGAAGAAGGGCTCGAGCCGCGCGGCCGCGTTGCCGGCCGCGCCGGTGGCGCCGATCACGAGCCCGTGGAGCTTCTTCTCCCGCCAGGTGGTCATGAAGGTGGCCCGCTCCATCGTGCGGACCGACGTGCGAATGCCGATCGCCTGGAGGTAGCCGCCCACCGCCTCGCCCAGCGAGGTGTAGGGCGGCAGCGGGGTGAGATCGCCCGCGTCGAAGCCGTTCGGCCATCCGGCCTCCGCCAGCAGCAGCTTGGCGCGCTTGGGATCGTACGGGAGCGGATCCATCTTGAGCGCGAAATCGAACTCGGGCGGCACGAAGGAGCTTCCGGGCTTGCCGAGGCCCAGCATCTCCGCCTGGTTGATCGCGTTGCGGTCGATCGCGAGGCTCGCGGCCTGCCGCACCCGGCGGTCGTACCACGGGGACCTCGGATCCGCCCGCTCGAGGAAGTCGAGCCAGTACACGCCGTAGAGCAGCGGGGCGACGACGCGGATGCCGGGCGTGCGCTGGAGATCGGAGGCGATGGCGCCGCCGAAGAGATAGGCCAGATCCACCTCCCCGGTCTTCACCGCGGCCGCGCGCGTGGTCTCGTCGGGGATCGAGCGCATCACGAGCCGCTTCACCTGCGGGGCCTTGCGCCAGTAGTCGGGGAAGGCGTCCAGGGTCAGCTCGATGCCGGGCGTGAAGGCGGCGAACTTGAAGGGGCCCGCGCCCACCGGCGCCTTCTTGTAGGCCTCCTCGCCCACGCGCTCGATGTACTTCTTGGGCACGATCCAGCCCGCGCCGGTGGCCGAGGTGCCGTAGAAGGCGATGAAGTCGGGCCAGGGCTCCTTCAGGATGAAGCGCACCCGGTTGGGCGCGGGGGTCTGGATCTCCTTGACCTTGTCCTTGAGGAGCTTGGCGCCGCTGCCCTTGTAGCGCTCGAAGGTGAACTTCACGTCCTCCGAGGTGACCGGATCGCCGTTGTGGAACTTGGCGTTCTTGCGCAGCACGAACTCGTAGGTGACGCCGTCCTTGGCCAGGGTCCACGACTCGGCCAGGCTCGGCGCGCTGATGTTGCCCGGCATCGGCTTGAGCAGCGCGTCGTGCAGGGTGTACAGCACCATGAACGGGGTGATGAGCGCCTCGGTCTCGCCCGGATCGAGCCAGCGAGAGACGAGCGTCACGTGCACCCCGATGGCGAGGGTGCCGTCGGGCGGGGTCGCCGCGACCCTCGCGGGCGCGCCGCCCAGCAGGGTGAGCAGGAAGAAGGTCGCGGTCAGCACGCGGGTCAGGGCAGGGGTCGGGATCGAGCGGTCGGGCATCGGTCACCTCCGGCTGAGATCGGACGCGCCGAAGGTAACACAGGTTTCCGGGGCGACGGCATGCGGGCGCTCACATTGACAGCGGTCCGCGACTCGCGCAGACTCCTGCCCTGTGCCGATCGGGGACTCGATCTCCGTCCCGCCCACCTCCGCCTGGACCGTCGCGGCCGAGCCGGTTCCGGCGACGCGCCCCCTGGAAGGGGACCGGCGCGCCGACGTGGTGGTGGTCGGCGCCGGGTACACCGGCCTCTCGGCGGCGCTCCATCTGGCCGAGCGCGGCGCCGAGGTCGTCGTGCTCGACGCGGCCGAGCCCGGCTGGGGCGCCTCGGGACGGAATGGCGGCCAGATCATTCCCGGGCTGAAGCACGATCCGGACGGGCTCGAGCGTCTGTTCGGCCAGGAGACCGGGCGCCGGATGTGGCAGACCGCGGGCGGCGCCGCCGACTTCGTCTTCGAGCTCATCGCCCGGCACAAGATCGCCTGCCACGCCGAGCGCTGCGGGTGGATCGCCGCGGCCCCGCACCCGGCCGCGCTCGCGAGCCTGCGGTCGCGCACGGAGCAGTGGCGGCGTTGCGCGGCGCCGGTCGAGCTGCTGGACGCGAGCCGGATCGCCCAGCTGACCGGGACCACCGCCTACGTGGGCGGCATGCTCGACCACCGCGCCGGCGCGCTCCAGCCGCTGGCCTTCGTGCGCGGGCTGGCTCAGGCGGCCCAGCAGGCGGGCGCGGCCGTC
>DATFGS010000721.1:0-2244 GCA_035249225.1 Candidatus Methylomirabilota bacterium
GACGTCGTCGAGGGATGCGCCCACCTGATCCAGCGACCAGCGCACGGTTTCGAGCGCGTGGTCGTACTGGGCCGCCCAGTCGTTGGGCGCCTGGACCTGGCCGGCCGCATCGAGGTCGGTGCACCCGCTCATGTAGATCCGTTCACCGATTTCCACGAGCCGCGCATAGCCCCGAGGCTTCTCGCGCCGCTGCGGCGTGTAGACGTCGCGCCGGCTCCTCGCGGCGCCGATGATCGCCTCCGCCTCGATCTCGACCAGCATCTCGGGCCGCAGCAGCGCCGGGATGCCGAGCGTGGTGGACGTCGGCCGCACGCTGCCGAACGCCTCCAGCCATGCGCGCGTGTAGTCGGCCATGTGCGAGAGATCTGAGAAGAAGCTCTTCGTGTAGACGAGATCGGCGGGCGTGCCGCCGACCTGGGCGAGGGCGGCGAAGATCGTGTCCAGGGTGCTCCGGGTCTGGCGGTACATGTCACCGGGCCCGTCGATCCCACCCCGCGCGTTGAGGGCGGTGCTGCCGGAGATGAACACACGGTCGCCCACACGGACCGCCCGAGAGTATGCGTACTGGTCCTCGATGGACCGTCCCGAGCCGACGCGCCGGGCGCTCTTGCCGGCACCGTCGACGGCCTCGAGCTCGATCTCGACGAGCTGGTCCGGGCGCGCGAGCCCACGGACTTCGACCAAGGTCGAGGCCGGCCGCACGTCACGGAAGCGCCGGGCGATGGCGCGCGCCGCCTCGTCCGCGCCCTTCATGTCGGTGACGTAGATCCGGGAACGCACCACGTCATCGAGCCGCCCGCCCGCCTTCCCCATGCTCCATTCGGCGATGGCGATGATCGCCTCGATCTGCTTGGTGACGTCGCCGACGCCGCGGACGTCGCCTTTCCGGTCGATCGCGGTCGTGCCGGCTTGCAGCACCGTGTCGCCGACACGGACCGCGCGCGAGTAGTGCGCCGTCTCTTCGAGGGTCCGGCCGGAGGAGACATTGATGCGGCGAGGGGTAGTCATGGAAACCTCCTCGAGGTTTGGAATCGGCTCGTGACGGCGGTGGTCGCGGGTCAGCCTCCGAGGCGATCGACCAGCGCGCGCGCCCACGCCATCTTCGCGGGATCCATGACGAGCTTCTCGCCGAAGGGCTCGCCGAACGGGCGGGTGGCGTCGACGCCGAGCTTCGCGGTCACCCCGCGCTCGTCGGCGCTCGGGTCGAGCATCGCGCCCAGGCTGCCGCCGATGGTGACGAGATCGCGGTCGGCTTGCATCCGGGTGGCCACCGCCCACATCACGTCGGACTCGTCGAACACGTCGATGTCGTCGTCCACCACGATCACCAGCTTGAGGTAGTGATCCACCCCGAGCACGATCGGGATCACGTGCTTGGCCTCGCCCGGGCGGCTCTGCTTGATCGCCACGTAGGCGGTGAAGGAGGACGTCCCGGACAGCGGCACGTGGACGCCGGTCACGTTGGGGATCACGCGCTGGAGCGCGTTCCAGATCTCCGCCTCGCGCACGAGCGCCAGCGTGGTGATGTGGTCGCCCGCGCGGCCCGAGCCGATCGACTGGAACCAGGGGCTCGTGCGCATCGAGATCGCCTTCGCCTGGAAGACGTGCTCGGTGGAGCGGCGCGAGAAGTAGCCGGTGAACTCGCCGAACGGCCCCTCGGGCTCGCGCACGCCGGGCAGGATCTCGCCCTCGATCACGATCTCGGCGGCCGCGGGGACGGTCAGGTCGATGGCGGTGCACGGCGCGACGGTGAGCGGCTCGCCGAAGAGCCCGCCGACCACCTCGAACTTGCCGACCTCCGCGGGCGGGTAGGCGAGCGAGCCCATCGACACCAGCGGGTGCAGGCCGAGCGCGACCGCGCAGGGCAGCGCCTGGCCGCGCGCCTCGGCGCGGCGCTGGTACTCGAACATGCGGCGGCGCGAGTGGAGGCTCACCCCCATGCGGTCGCGGCCCTTCACCTGGAAGCGGTGGTAGCCCTCCGTCTCCACGCCGGTCTCGGGATCGCGCGCGACCAGCATGCCGGCGGTCAGGTAGCGGCCGGCGTCCCCGGGGAAGTAGGTCGGGATCGGCAGCCGGCCCAGGTCGAGATCGGCGCCGGTCAGCACGCGCTCGTGGAAGGGGGCGCGCGTCACGACGGTGGGCTTGATGGTGTCCTTGATGCGCCGCGCGTACTCCTGGGCCAGGCGCGGCTCGGGGACCCCGAGCGCCCACGCGAGCGCCTTCCGGCTGGCCACCACGTTCGCG